>CALEJY010000071.1 GCA_937898445.1 uncultured Candidatus Melainabacteria bacterium
GAGGGAGCTATTTTGCTAGGCTAAATGCCGTAAACCGTGGCAAAGTTTTTGTTATGTAGAAAATATTTTTAGTTTCCGCTTGTTTTGTGCGGCAATTTTTGCTACAATCAAATTATTGACAAGAGGGAGGAAACTGTTTTGAAAAGAAAATTATTTGCATTTTTGATCGTTATCCTGTGCTTTTTCACCGTTTTGCTTTCGGGTTGCGAAAGTGGTGAATCTGATGAGCCTTAAATAGGGCGCATTCCGATGAGTTTTACGCTTTGCTGACCGAAAAAGAGCAGGCCGATTTCGACAGCAAGCTAAAAAGCATCGCAGGTAGTGACTACTTCAAAAATCTTGACAAAAATCAAAAAAACGATCTTGTGGATAAATTCGTCGAGTCCGAAAAAACGCTGAAAGAAATTGCTTCGGATCCTGCTGACAAAGATCCCGCAGAAATCGAATTGCAAATTTCCTCCTTGAAAACCGAACTTTCAGACGTCGTTGCCGTTCTTGCCGCTTTGAAGGAGCAGGGCGCAAACGCTTCCGAAATTGCAGCTGTCGAGCAAAAACAACAAATTATCGAAGAAAAAATCAAATCCGCCGAGCAGGAAAAAGCATATTGGGAAACTGTTAAAACGGTGAAAGATTCAACGGCAGCCGATGAAGTGTTTGTATTTGATTATCCCGGGTTATCCATCAGAAGAATCAACGGAATATACGAGGTTGGGTATTCAATTCTTATCAATGCAGACTTTATACGTCAAGAGACAATTGATGGAAGAAACTATTTTTCAAGAAAAAATCAATTTGTAAATTTTTCACATTACTTAACAGGAGAAGAAACATATCAAGAGATTTTGGAAAAAATTCAAAACTGCCCGGCAATTGTCGTTAAATCAAGTTGCGTAAAAAATAATGATCCGTCTCATATGGAATTCTTCAACCAGAATAAAACTTTTGGAAATGTCGCTCTTGAATTTTGGCAAAACGAAGGATGCACGATAGAAGCGGTTGAGTCGTGGGAGCAAGAAAATGATCCTCATCCAAACTATATTCTTAAAGTTACCGATGCCGATAAAGTGTATAACTATATAGCCACATATGAAGCAAGTCTTACCGGTTATCGCGTTATGCAGATAAACAAAATTTGTCCGGAATTCTGGGCGCAACTTGAAATAGAAAATGCTAAACGATAAAAGAAAGCGAAAAAGAGCGGAACTGTCCGCTCTTTTTTTTGTCAAAGAAACCTGTCGAGGAATCTCCCGGAAAAGAACCTTGTTGATTTTTCCGTGAATGGAAG
>CALEJY010000072.1 GCA_937898445.1 uncultured Candidatus Melainabacteria bacterium
CGCTTTTTTATATGATGACTAGTCCTTTTGAATTAGTTCTTATATGCTAGTTAAATATGCAGAAAGTTATTCTCTAGAGTGGTGAAAAGTTTTAGAAAAAACGTTATTATATATTTGTAAGCTTGTTATGTCCAGACACTTATTCGGGGTTGCGACAAGATTTTTTCTTTAGCGGTTTGGTTAAAACATGGCAAGCTTATCCTCTAAGACATACTATGTACAAAATTTTTCATAAAAACAGACTCTATGTTTGATATGCAATGACCTATTCAGCCCCCCTGACTAGGTCTTTTTATTTGGGAAAAAGTAAAAAATAATTTTTTCATGGTATTATTTAGTAGGTCAGGCAGTGGCTGACGCTAATTAAAAAGGAGAATAATATGTTAAAAGAAGTTAGAGCAAGTCATATATTGGTTAAGACAGAAGACGAAGCTAAAAAGTTGAGAGAAGATATAAATGCAGGAAAAATCTCTTTTGAAGATGCTGCAAGACAAATTTCTCTTTGCCCATCAGGTCATGAAGGTGGAGATTTAGGTTTCTTTAAAAGAGGAGTTATGGTAAAACCTTTTGAAGATGCCGCTTTTGCTATGAAAGAAGTTGGTGAAGTTTCTGAACCTGTTGAAACTCAATTCGGATGGCACTTAATTCAACTTACAGGCATGATTGATGAATAATTCTGTTGAAAAAATTAGAGAATTTATGAATGAGCAGGGGATAAACTACCTACTCGTAAATTCTACAAACAAATATTTGGAAGAATATACGCCGTTGGAAGAAAATTCAAGATATTTTTTGACAGGTTTTTCCGGTTCAACGGGGGATGTTTTGGTCGCTCCTGATAAAATATTTCTGTTTGTTGATGGAAGATATCATATTCAAGCGGATTTGGAAGTTGATCATAATGTTGTAACAGTGGTTAAACTTCAAACAGGGCAAATATTTTTGGATGAATTGATTAAGAAAATTCCTGAAAATGAAATTTTGGGTGTATTTTCTAAGAAAAATTCTCAAAAACGAGTTGAATATCTTCAAGAAAAAGGAGTAAATCTAAAATATTTGGATTTTGACCCGTTAGAAAAAAATATTGAATATGACAATTCCAATATCGTTCAGGTAGAAGGTGTTCCGGTTGAAGATAAAATAAAAGATATAAATCTTGATGGTGCAGTTTTGATTACGAATTTAGAAGAAGTTTCTTATTTGTTTAATTTGAGAGATTTTTCGAAAAACTATTCCTCAAAAATCAGAGGAAAAGCCGTAATCTTAAACGGTAGAGCAAAGTTGTTGGATGAAATTGATGATTTTGTCGAGAGTTATAACGGAAATATTTATGTAGACAAATCTTGCATAAATGCTTATGATTACCGCCTTGTAGGTGACAAATTGAGAGTATTGCAAGATAGCCCGATAAAATTGATGAAATCTGTTAAAACAAATGACGAAATTTCTCATTATATAGAGGCTTTCAAACGCACTGATATGGCGGTTAAGGCGATTAGAGAGTATATTGAAAACAACGATAATATTTCTGAATATGATATCGCTGAACAGTTGGAAAAAGAGTTTAAGAGGTTTGGCGCAAAGAGTTTGAGTTTCAAATCAATTGTTGCTAAGGATAAAAATTCTGCACTTGCGCATTATTCAAAATGTTCAAAAGATGAAATTTTGACAGACGGAAGTCTTGTTTTGATTGATTGCGGAGCGTATTACGAACAAGGTTTGGCAACTGATATTACAAGAGTTTTTGTAAAAGGTGAACCTTCTGAGTTGCAGAAAAAAGTTTATACGACTGTTTTGAAGATGTTTTTGAATGCGTATAATTATAAACCTTGTTCGACCCCTCACCCTAGCCCTCTCCCACAAGGGGCGAGGGAACAATTTATCGGTTACAATATTGATAATTTAGCTCGAAAAATTTATTCAGAAAATGAAATAGAAGGTTTTGTGTTTAATCATGGCTTGGGACACGGAATTGGAGTGAGCGTTCACGAATATCCTCCAAATTTGAGTAAAAACGAGATGGCGAAAGTCGAAATTAAAAACAACATGTGTTTTACGATTGAACCTGGTCTTTATAACGAAAAACATTTTGGAGTAAGGCTTGAAAATTCTTGTTATATGAAGGATGGAAAAATTACATCTTTGGTTCACATGAATTATGAGAAAAAGTTGATTGATTTTTCTATGCTGAATGAGCAGGAAAAAGAGTGGTTGAAAGAATTTGAGGTATTATAATTGCAAGAAATTACGAGTGTAAATAATGATTTGGTAAAAGAAACCGTAAAACTCCAACAAAAAAAATACAGAGATAAAGAAAATAAATTTTTGTTGGAAGGTCATAAATGTGTGGAAGAAGCATTTAATGCCGGATTAGAGATAGAAAATATTTTTGTTTTGAAAGAAAAAGCGGAACAGTATGATTTTTTGAAAGACAAATTGATTTTAACATCTGATGCAGTACTAAAAAAAATTTCTACAACGGATTCTGCGCCAGAGATTGTAGCGATTGCTCGTAAAAAAATGTATTCAATAAAAGATCTGAAAAACGCTAAAAAAGTTGTACTATTAGAAAACATAAAAGATTTGGGTAATTTAGGTACTATTTTACGAACTTCTGTTGCATTTGGAGCTGATGCGGTGGTCCTTTTTGGGAAGGAATGCGCAGATTTGTATAACCCAAAATGTGTACGTTCAACTGTCGGAAATTTGTGGAAAATTCCGGTTGTATATATTTCTGATTTTAGTGAATTGGAAAAAGTTTTCGCAAATTATGACAGAATAGCAACTTTACCAAAAGCGACACATCTTTTGAAAAATTGCAAAATTGACGAAAACGCTGTTGTTATGTTTGGTTCAGAAGCGGATGGACTTTCAGAAGATTTGATAAAATTTTCTACAAAATCAGTAAAAATCGAAATGTCAAAAAACGTAGAATCTTTGAATTTGTCAGTTTCTTGCGCAGTTGTTTTGTATGAATTGTTTGTTTAAAAATTTTTAAGATAAATATTCTTTTTTATAGTAAAATGAATATATGGATATTTTGGAAGTAAAAAATCTTTGGAGCGAAATTAAAAATGAATTGAAGGAAAGCCTTCCTGCACCTGCATTTCAGATGTGGTTAGATGCTCTTGAACCGGCAGATTATGATGGAAATGTTTTCTTTTTATGCTCTGTTCACGCTCTTGCGCCACAGGTTATCAGAGCGAATTATGATAGTCAAATTTTAGAGGCATTGAAAAAAGTTCTTGGCAAAAATGTAAGTTACCAGATTACTTTTGATGCAGAATTGGCTGATAAATATCAAAAGGAAAAGAGAAAAGAACTTAACAAGGCGAAACGCTCACTTCCTGAAACAGAAGAAAGTAAGATTATTGACAATCTTGCACAAATGCAATCTTCGGCAAATCTTAATTTGAAATATAAATTTTCAAACTTTGTTGTAGGGGAAAATAGTCGTTTTGCGCACGCTGCTGCATTTGCGGTTGCTCAAAATCCTGCAAAAAAATATAATCCGTTATTTATTTATGGCGCATCAGGATTAGGCAAAACCCACCTTATGCAAGCAATTGGGCATTATATTATTTTCAACAAGCCGAAGTTGAAAGTTAAATATATCAAGACAGAAGAATATGTAAATGAGTTAATCAAAAATATTCAATGCGGCGGAAATGATAGAAATTCGAGGATGGATAAATTCCGTCAAAAATACCGAAATGTTGATGTTTTGTTAATTGACGATATTCAGTTTTTGGAAAGCAAAACTTATACAATGGAAGAAATTTTCCATACATTTGATAGTTTGCACAACAAAAACAAACAAATCGTAATAACTTCCGACAGATTGCCAAAGGATATTCCGACGCTTCCAGACAGATTGAGAACTCGTTTTGAAATGGGGTTGATGGTTGATATTACTCCTCCGGATTTTGAAACTAGGGTTGCAATTCTTGCAAATTTAGCAGAACAAGCAGGTGTTAATGCAGGATTTGAAGTTTTTGAATATATTGCAAAAAACTTTGTAAACAATGTTCGAGAGTTGGAAGGTGCGTTTAACAAGGTTAGTGCATACGCAGATATTGAAAAAACTGATATCACGCTTGAATTTACTAAAAAGGTTCTAAACTGTGAACAAATTAGAGATGAACTTACAATCGAAAAAGTTGCAAGAGCAGTCGGTGATTACTATGGTGTTTCTATAAAGGATTTTTTGAGTTCTGCGAGAAATCAAAGGGTTTCATCAGCTCGTCATGTTGCGGTTTATATGGCAAGAGAATTGACTGAAAAGAGTTTTGAAAGTATTGCGGAATTTTTTAAGAAAAAACATACAACTATGCTTTATTCTTACGAAAAAATCAAAGAAGAACTCAGAACGAACAAGGAACTTGAAAACTCTGTGTATGAAATAAGACGTAGTATTGAGGGTTAATGTAGCATGTACGATTATATAAAAGGTGTTTTAGCTAACAAAACAAATTCAACAAAAGGAACGTATATTACGGTAGAAACTGCCGGAATTGGCTATCTTTTGGAAGTTACAACAAGAGATTTCAATGCAGTTAAGGATGAAAATGTAAAAGTTTATACAGTTCTTTTGCACAGAGAAGACAAGATGAGTTTGTGCGGCTTTTTGCACAAGGAAGATAGAGATATATTCAATATTTTGACATCTGTTTCAGGAGTTGGCTCAAAAATGGCATTGACTTTGTTGGATGAGTTTGAATTAATAGGTTTTGTAATCGAAGGGAATTATAAAGAAATAACCAGAGCAAAAGGTGTTGGTCCAAAGTTAGCGCAAAAGATTATTTTGGAATTAAAAGACAAATTAATGAATTACCAAACAAAAGAACCAATAAAAATCACATCAATAACTCCGCAAAAAATAGATAATCAAGCGGTAGAAGATGCGCAAATGGTACTTGTTTCATTGGGTTATGAACGAAATGAAATCCAAAATGCAATAATAAAAGCTCTCGCAACATTGAATGACAAAGCCTCTGCCGAAGAAATCTTGAAAGAAGCTTTGAGGGTTTTGTCAATTTAATTTATGAGTAAGACTGAAATATATAAAAAAGCTTATAAAAATAGGAAGAAGTTATTATGCTCTGATGCCATCAGTGCTTTTGCAATTGCTGAGCATAAATCCTGATAATGATGAAATGAAAATTACTCTTGAAGGAGATAAGATAATTTTAGAAAAAGTAAAAAAATAGCAGCATACCGCTGCTATTTTTGTTAACTAAATAATTCGGAATGAGAACCAAGTCTAACTAAAAACAATTCATCTTTGACTATTTTATATATTAATAGCCAATCTGGTTCAAGGTGGCATTCTCTGCAATTATCGTAATTTATTAATAAGTGATCTTTGTATTTAATAGGTATGGTTTGTTCATTAATTATTAATAACAATAATTCTTTAAATCTAGAAATATCTTTACCTTGCTTAATTGCAAGTTTATAATCTTTTTTGAAGCGATTAGTACGAGTTATTATTTTAATCATTTAAATCTTCCATTAATGAATTTATGTCATTGAATGATTGACACTCGTTATGCGTATTTATATCTTTTATGGCTTGAATGGTTTTTTTATTTGGAATTTCAATGTTTAAAGGTAGTTTACCTGTTCTTGCTATTTCGTTATAAAAAAGTTCAATTGCAAAAGTTTGTGAGATATTTAATTTTGATAAAATATTTTCAACATCTTTAATTAGTTGAGCATCAAGCGGTCTAAAATTGTTATATTGACTATTAGTTCCCATATTAAAAATCCTTTTTCCCATATTTTAACATATAAGAAAAAGGATTTCAATATTTTTGAATATTAATTACAATATCAATGCAATAAATGCTGCTGCAACCATTGCAGGTCCGAATGGTAAATAGGTTCTGTTTTCAGGTTTTTCTCTTAATCCTTTGAAAATATATATGCAAGAAGTTATTCCTAATGCTGCGAGAATTAGTGCGCCGATTGTGTAAACAATAATGTTTTCAGGTGTGATTATTCTGAAATGTTGCAATGAGTAAAAAGTGATTGCGTATGCGCAAAACAGAACGAATGAAATCAATGTTTTGAAATCTTTGTTTTGAATTAATCCTTTAACAAAAATCGGTAAAAATAAAACAACTTGGATTAATACAGATAGTGCAAGTACAACTAATAGAGTTCTCCATCCAAATAATGCACCTAAACCTGCTGCGATAAATGTATCACCTTCTCCAAACGCTCTTGTTCCTGCTACCAAATATCCTGCTCTTGCGCAAATTTCCAAGATTAAAGCCCCCTCAATTGCTCCCAATATTGACATTGATAGAGGGTTGTTTAGAAGAATGTATTTTGAAAATTCTAGCGGAGTTCCTGCCATGTGTACTTGATAAAGTGCAGTTGCAGTTACTACAATTGCGTATAAAAGACCAAATCCTATAAGAGTGTACGTATGAACATCATAAACGACTTTTTCTTTAATATCAGTACCGGCGATAACAATTAGTAATGCTGCGAAAATCCACGCAAACAATGTGTCAAAGCTTACTCCGAATTTCATAAACAAAATTGTATAAATAATACCGGTGATAAATTCAATGATTGGGTATTGAATGCTGATTGGTTCTTTGCAAAAAGCGCATTTCCCTCTCAAAAAGATATATGATAATACCGGAATATTGTGCCACCATTTTAACGGAGTTTGGCATTTCGGACATTTTGATGCCGGAAAAACAATTGATTCTTCGGATAAAGTTCTCAATATTACAACATTCAAAAAACTGCCTATACATAGTCCGGTAACGAATACCAGTGCAAGTATTGCTATAAGTGCGCCCATTTGATATCTCCTTTTTGGTTTTAATTTTCGTCTTTAGATTTTATAATTTCATACATTTTATTTAATGCTTTTTTTAATCTTCGAGAAACTTGCATTTGAGAAATATGAATTTTTTCAGAAATTTCACGTTGGTTCAAATCCTGATAGTAGCTCATTTTTACTATTTGTTGCAAGTCTTCCGGTAATTTTTTTATTGCCTCAGCAAGCATAATTTTGTTCTCATAAGAGTTCATAAACTCTTGATAATCGCCTGATGGAATTTTGTCAATCAATGTAAGCTCATCATCATCTACTGATGAAATCGCTTGATCAAGAGATAAAGTGCTTTTGCAGAGTTCTATTTCCATAACTTCATGGATTTTAGTAACAGGAACTCCGACAACGTCAGCGATTTGATCTTCCGATGGATCTTCAATACCTTTTTCTTTGAGATGTTTTACGGCAGAACTTATTTTGAAAACAAGTTCTTGCAATTCTCTCGGAGCTTTAATAATTGATGCTTTATCTCGCAAATAGTGCTTGATTTCTCCTCTGATAAAATATGAGGCGTAAGTTTTAAATCTTGTGTTTTTTTCTGGGTTAAAAAATTCGATAGCTTTAATTAAGCCGATAGAACCCACTTGAACTAAATCTTCATTTGAAATTCCTGATTGTGCAGAAATGTTGCCTGCTATTTTTTTTACAAGCTGCATACCGTTTTCGACAATATTCAAATGAAGCATTCTCTTTTTCTTCTCGTCTTTGCAATCAATGTATGCGAGAAGTAATTCATCTAAATCTTCGTTTGTTTTATTTTTGCTCTCTAACAAGTTTTTCTCCATTATAAAATACATTATATCATAACATTTTTATTTTAAAATCATTAAATATATGTAAATAATACTTTTGCATGATATATTTTTGTGGTAAGATAGTGCAATAAATGGAGTAGAAAAATGATTACAATAAAAGATGTAGAACACGTTGCAAAACTTGCAAGACTAGAATTGACAGAAGAAGAAAAAGAACTTTATACAAAACAATTGGGTGATGTATTGAAATATGTTGATCAAATGAATGAAGTTGATACATCAAACGTTAAACCAATGACACAAGTTATTGATTTTTGCAATGTTATGAGAGAAGACAAAGTTGTTCAAGAAATCAGCAAAGAAGCTTTGATGTCAAACGCTCCTGAAGTTGAAGGTGATTTCTTTAAAGTTCCAAAAATCAACTAGTATTTTTTTTTTTTTTTAGGTAAATTTTAAATTTGATGTATAATTGCCACGCTCCTCTCTCCTATGGAGAGAGTTAGAGAGGGTTTTATTTGAGGTTAGCATGACAAAATATATTTTTATAACAGGTGGTGTAGTTAGTTCTTTAGGAAAAGGAATTGTTGCTGCATCTTTGGGTAGATTATTGAGAGCAAGAGGTTTTTCTGTTATCAACCAGAAATTTGATCCTTATATAAATGTTGATCCGGGAACGATGAGTCCGTTTCAGCATGGTGAAGTTTTTGTAACAGATGATGGCGCAGAAACCGATCTTGATTTGGGGCATTACGAAAGATTTACGGACACTTCTTTGGGTAAATTTAACAACGTAACATCAGGAAGTGTTTATCAAACTGTTATAGAAAAAGAACGTCGTGGAGATTATTTGGGTGCAACTGTTCAGGTAATTCCTCATATTACAAACGAAATTAAATCAAGAGTTTTAGGTGCAACAAAACAATTTAAACCTGATTTTCAGTTGATTGAAATTGGCGGAACTATCGGTGATATTGAAAGTTTACCGTTTATTGAGGCAATTAGACAGTTTAAAACAGAAGTTGGTATTGGTAATGCAATTTCTATTCACACGACATTGTTGCCGTATTTGCCGACATCAGGCGAGTTGAAAACAAAACCATCTCAACATAGTGTTCAAGTTTTGAGAAGTTACGGTATTCAGCCGGAAATTTTGGTTTGTCGTACCGCAAAACCTATTCCTAAGACTGAAAAAGAAAAGTTGGCTTTGTTCTGTTCTGTTCCAAAAGAGGCGGTTATTGAATGTCGTGATATGAAAAGTATTTATGAAGTTCCTTTGGCTTTGGAAGATCAAAATATGGCGCATGTTGTGCTTGATATGTTGAGAGTTGAGGATAGAGAGGCTGATTTAACTAATTGGAAAAAGTTGGTCGAAAATATCAAAAATCCGCATGGAACTGTAAAAGTTGCGATTGCTGGTAAATATACAAAACTTTCTGATGCGTATATTTCTGTTGTAGAATCTTTGAAACACGCCGGTTATGCAGATGATGTTAAGGTTGAAATCAAATGGATTAACTCAGAAGAATGTGTTGATATGAAAAAATGCAAAGAGTTGTTATCCGATGTTCAAGCCGTTGTTGTTCCTGGTGGATTTGGCGTAAGAGGAATTGAGGGTAAGTTGAACGTAATTCGTTACGCTAGAGAAAATAATCTTCCATTCTTGGGTTTGTGTTTGGGAATGCAATGTGCGGTTATTGAGTATGCTCGTAACGTTGTCGGAATTAAGGATGCAAATTCAAAAGAATTTGATGAAAATGCGAAAAATCCTGTAATTGACTTGATGTTAGAACAGAAAAATGTTCATGGCTATGGCGGAACAATGAGATTGGGTGCTTATGATTGTGTTTTGAAAAAAGGCTCAAAGGCTGAAAAAGCTTATGGAGCGGAGAGAATTTCTGAACGTCATAGACACAGATACGAAGTTAATAATGAATATATTGATAGAATTGCTGAAAAAGGTTTGGTATTTTCAGGAATGTCGCCTGACGGAATGTTGGCGGAAGTGGTTGAGTTGCCTCAATTAGATTGGTTCGTGGCATGTCAATTCCACCCTGAATTTAAGTCAAGACCTGAAAGACCTCATCCGTTGTTCAAGGGATTGATTGACGCAATTGTTGCGAAAATGTAGTTGAATTTTGGATGCCGAGATGCAAGGAGGCTTAGATGCAAAGTCGGTTACGAAAATAAAAATTGTCATACTGAGGACGGCAGTCCGAAGTATAGCATGGTTAAGAATGTTGTTGGGCTAGAAAGCCCAACCTACCGAAACAACTGCGGTAATACCGCAAAACAGTCATTACGAGGAGCGAAAAGCAACGTAGTAATCTCATTCATATTGAAATAGTAGTGTTGTCGGATTAGTAAATCCGGCCTACTTGTTGTCTTGAATAAAATTACCTTTTTCGTAACAGACTTTGCATCTAAGCCTCCTTGCATCTCGGCATCTAAGAAACTGTAGCACCTTGACTATTGGTTTTGTTGCGTGTATTTTAGTTATACGAGAGATTTTGGGGAGAAATTAATATGGAAGAAAACAATGTTTTAAAGAAATTTACTACAGCTCAGTTTTTGAACTTTGCGTTAGGATTTTTTGGATTACAATTCGCTTGGCAAATGCGAATTATTTTGTCAGGACCGGTAACGGAAGGACTTGGTGCTTCTCCGTTTATATATGGTTTAATTTGGCTTGCAGGACCTTTTACGGGCATGGTTGTTCAACCGCTTGTTGGTGCTTTGAGTGACAAAACTGTTTCGCCTTTGGGTAGAAGAAGACCGTATTTGTTGGGAGGCGCTTTGTTGGCATCTTTGGCATTGTGGATTTTTCCTAATTCTGCTAATGTTGCGGAATTTTTGCATAAGGTTATGGGGTTGAATTTGCCTCCATTAACTGCATTGTTGATTGCTGCAATTATGATTTGGGTAATCGATGCTTGCGTGAATGTGGCTCAAGGACCTTATAGAGCGTTAATTCCTGATGTTGTGCCGGAAGAACAATATTCTATCGCAAACTCTTATATTAGCTTGGCGATTGGGTTAGGTTCTGTTGTTGCTGCAGGTACTGCACCATTTTTAAAATGGGCTTTCGGTTATCAAATGTCTATCCCCGCTCAATTTATAATGGCTGCTTTGGCGTTTACACTTGGTATGATTTGGACTTGTATTACGATAAAAGAAGCTCAACAAAAAAGAGAAGTTGAAGAAAAAACTGAAACAAATGTTGTTGAAGAAAAATCTTTTTGGCAGTCTTTGAAAGAATTTTTTGCGCTTTCTCCAGAAGTTTCAAAAATTTGTACAATGCAGTTTTTCACTTGGATTGGTACTATGTGTATGATGATTTTCTTTACACAATATGCGGTTCACACAATCTATTTTGTGCCGGATTTGACTACTGCAACTGATGCTGCAAAAGAAACTTACGCTGCTGCAACTTTAGCCGGTACAAACTTTTCATCAATTTGTTTTGCGATTTTTAATTTAATTTGTTTTGTTGTTGCAATTCCTATCGGGTTTTTGTCAGCAAAATATACGAACAAAAAAGTTCATATTATCTCAATAATCACAATGATATTGGCTTATTTAGGAATGTTTATGGTTAGAGAGCCAAAAGCTGTTGCAGCGTTGATGGGATTGGCAGGTATCGGTTGGGCGAGTATTTGTGCTTTGCCGTTTGCGATGCTTTCTCAATTTATTAAAAAAGGTACAGAAGGTTCTGTTATGGGGATTTTCAATATCTTTATTGCCGGACCACAAGTGTTTGTTTGCACATTGGTTGCTTGGATAATTTCAAAATGCTCATTTACAATGGGTGCAGAACATATCAATTACCATTGGGAATACGCATTTGTAATCGGTGCAGTTTGCTTGGCAATTGCAGCGGTTATCGCTTCTATGATTAAAGAGAAAAAGGCATAGTATGACAGAAAAAAAACGCATTCTTTTAATATATCCGCCATCTCCTGTAATGAACAGAGAGGACAGATGTCAGCAACCGACAAAGGATTTGATTGTAATTCCGCCTTTGCCACCGACTGATATGATGTACTTGGCAGCAATTGCAGAGAGAGAGGGACTTGAGGCAAAGATTGAGGATTATAGCCAAAACGGTGATTTGGTACAAGATTTGAGAGAATTTAGACCGAATTATTTGGTTGTAAATATTGCTACTCCGACACTTGAACACGATTTGGATGCGGTTAAAAGAGCAAAAGAAATTAATCCTGAAATCGTTACTATTGCAAAAGGTGCGGCGTTTTTGACATTGGGAGAAAAAATTCTTGCGGAACACGATTTCCTTGATTTTGGAATTTTGGGTGAGGCAGAAGATACGTTAAAAGAAATTCTTGAGGGTAAAGAAAAGTCTGAGATTTTAGGGATTTATTATAAAGAAAACGGGGATGTTAAATTCACCGGTAATAGACTTTTTATTGAGGATTTGAATAATTTACCTTTTCCTGCTCGTCATTTGGTTGACAATTCAATTTACAGGCGACCTGATAACAATAAAGTTCAGGCAACTATCAAAGTTGAGAGAGGTTGCCCGTTTCATTGCTTTTTCTGTCTTGCAACTCCGGTTTCTGGGGCGAAGGTGAGAAGGCGTAGTGCGGAAAATATTGTGGCAGAGATTAGAGAATGCGTTGAAAAATATAATATCCGCAATTTTTTGTTTTGGTCAGATATTTTCAATCTTGATAAAAAATGGACAATGGATTTATGTCAGGCGATTATTGATAGTGGCTTGAAAATTACTTGGTCTGCCAATACGAGAGCAGATACGGCTGATTTAGAGATGGCGAAAATGATGTATAAATCAGGATGTCGTTTGGTTAGTATTGGAGTTGAAAGCGGATCTCAAGAAATGCTTGAAAAGATGGGTAAAAAGATTACGCTTGATGATGTTCGACGAACTGTAAATGTTTTTAAACAAGCAAAAATTAGGATTTATAACTATTTTGTAATTGGTTTGCCTTGGGAAACAGAAGAAACGGTTGAGGAAACAATAAAATTTGCGATTGAATTGGATAGTGATTTTATAAGTTTTTATACCGCAACTCCGCTACCGGGTTCGAGGTTTTATGATTATGCTAAGGAACATAATTTGTTTGATAAAGAAACATCTTTTGAAAACGCTTATTTTTATCCGGCAGTAAACACTCATTATTTGACAAAGGAAAGAGTGTTTGAGTTGCATAAATCTGCGATAAAGAGATTTTATTTAAGACCTTTATATATATTAAAAATGTTGTCAAGAATAAGATCTTTTGCGGAAATTAAGAACTATTTTGTTGCAGGAATGAATGTTTTGTTACGAAAGTAGGGTTGAATAGTTCAGAATAATATGATATAATTAGTATGTATAGTTTTTAAGAGGATTTAATTTTATGAAAAAGTTTAAAGCTTTTACTTTAGCAGAGGTTCTTGTAACGCTTGGTATTATTGGGGTTGTTTCAGCGATGACAGTTCCAACGTTGATGCAAAATTATCAACGTCAATCTTATGTAACTCAGTTGCATAAGGTTTATAATGAGCTTGCTCAAGCTTGTGAAAGATATAAAGCTGACAATAATTATGTTAATTTAAAAGAATCAAGGTTGTTTAATAATACCGCAGGTATGCAAGAATTTGTAAAAACTTATTTTAAAGTTGTGAAAGATTGTGGAAACAGATATTACAATACAAATGGTGCAAAATGTTTCCCACAAAAATTTAAGTCATTAGATGGAACTCATGAAAGTGACATGTCTAAAGGACAATGTATGCAAGTTGCGACTATTGCTAGTGGTGCTGCATTATGTTTTGATTCTGGGAATATTGATGATGCGGCATCAGGAGAAGATACAAATGGTGATGGAAAAGTAGATGATGATGATAAAGTTCATTCATCTAATAAGTTTGGAGAGTATGACAGAAATGCTATTGTAATGCAAGTTGAGGTTGATATTAACGGTCCAAAAGGTCCAAATGTTACCGGTCGTGATATCTTTAGTTTAGATGTAAGAAGTGACGGTATGGTATATGATGCGGCTTGGACAGACAGTTCTACTATTGATACTGTTCACGCTTGGCCAATGGGTATTGGTAAAATCATTGCTGACGGATGGCAGATGACGTATTAAATAACTCCTTCCCTTGCGAGAGGTGCAGGGATTGGTGACATCCCGTAGAGAAACAAGAATACCAAAATCAGCACCCACCTTTAATCCTCCCTCGCAGGGAGGAAACATTAACTAATGAGATTACGATACAAACAAAAGTTTGCTTGTAATAATTGATATATGTAAGTAAAAAAGGAAGCTCATAAATCTATGAGCTTCCTTTTTTGGTGATTGTGATTATGAAATTTGTTTTTAGTTTAAAATAAATCCGCCTTTATCAGCGTTTTGAAGGTTTTCTCCTTCGATTTTTGCTCTAAGGTTTTTGATGTATTTATATACATAATCTCTTGGCAATTCTAATAAAGCTGCCAAATCTTTAGCGTAAACGATTTTACCTTTGTTTTGTACAAAGTAATCGAAAACTCTTTGTTCTCTATCTGTTAGAGCTTTTTTGAAAACAATTCTTACTTCTTCTCTCAAGTTTTGAGCTTTTGGAGTCTCAACTTCTTTTTTTACAGTTGATTTTTTAGCAGTAGTTGTTTTCTTTTCAGTTTTCGGTTTAACTGTTTTTTCTGGTTTTACCGGAGTTTCTTCTTCGTGAATTTTGTGGATAGCGAACGGTGTTGGAGCGATTTCTCTTTCTCTTTCATAAGCACGTTCTGCAATCGCACTAATTCTTTCTGCGTGGTTTTGTTTCCATTCAGGTTCTGTTGAAACAACAGGTTTTCCCTTCAAAACTATATCTATTAAATCGTTGGTAGGCTTAGCCTCCTCTATCTTCTTCCCTAATCTAGCAGCAAATTCTTCTAATGTAATCTTTTCTAATGAGCTTCTCCATTGTTTAATCTCTTCCTTGCTCAAATATTCAGACATTCATAATCTCCTATAAACTATAATCTGTGTCTCTTTACATTCTCTAATGTAGCATAAACCATGCCCCATGATTCAAAATGTTTCGCAACGTAAATTTTTGTTTTTTATTGTAACAATTAAGCGGCTATGAAGTTAAGCAGCCAAGCAGCTAAGTTAAAAAACTTCGCTTCTTAACTTCCCAGCTGCCTAGCTGCTTTAATAAAGTACGCCAGAATCCAATATCTTTTGAACTTCATTGTTCATTATAGAATGGATTTCGCTAACGGATTTTGTTCCGTCAATGCTGATAAAATTGTATTCGGATTTCATTTTTTCATACTGTTCAAGACATTTGTTTTGATAGATTTCAAAACTCTTATAAAAGTCTGTTGAAAATCCGACATCTCGACCGCTTTCGTAATAGTTTAATCCTGTTGTTCCGATAATTCTTTTTAACAAAACATCAACCGGCATATCAAGGTAAAATACCAAATCAGGTTCCGGTGCGTAATCATATAAATTTTTTACCCACTCGATATTTTGACCTCTTACAACGTCACGAGCAAGTGCAGTGTAATAATATCTGTCTAAAAGTACGATAAAACCTGATTTTAGTGCAGGAATAATTTGGTTTTCCAATCTATCAGCAAAATCTGCTGCGTACAAAAGGCTATAAGTCGTTGCGTTAAGCAAGTTTCGGTCTTTTGCATCATCAATTACGTTTGCGATAAGTCTTGATGTTTTCCACTCAGAAACCATTACGCCATAAGATTTTGCCTGAATAGATTTTTTCAAAAGTTGCAATTGGGTGGATTTGCCTGATCCGTCAGTTCCTTCAATTACGACAAGTAAACCTTCATATCCGTGTTTTGTTTTGAATTGTCCCATTATAAGTTTACTCCTTTTTCAGCCAAAACCTCTTTTAGCATTCTTCTTATTGCAACTTGTTTTGAGTGGATTGAATCCATCGCATCAAGTTTTACCAAACCAAACTCATCGACCATTTTTTGATATTCGTTTATAACTCTGCCTTGAAAAATCATATAGCTTTCGTAAGGGTCGTTGCTTAATTTCAAATCCATACCTGCTTCGTAGAATTTTGGCGCACGATTAGCACAAATTCTTGCCATAGAATCTTTTGGATTTATGTCAAAATATATTGCCAAATCAGGTTTTATCGCAAAACTGTAAACATTTCGCACCCAGTTTGGATCAACACCTCTTGCCACATCTCTTGCAAACGCAGTGTATGCGTATCTGTCGGCAAGTACTATAAATCCGGCTTTTAATGCTGGATCAATAACCTGTTTTAACCTATCGGCAAAATCTACGGCATGCAGCAAAGAAAAAGTTCTTGGTGATAACATATTTTTCTTTTTCGCAAGTTTAGTTGTTTGGCTGATAAGTTCAGATGAATTCCATTCTGTGAAAATTACATCTTGCCCGATTGATTTCAGCCAATCTCTTAATAGCGCAAGTTGAGTGGATTTGCCTGAACCGTCAATTCCTTCTACGCATATTAAAGTTCCGCTATAGTTATGTTTTGTCGTAAGTTTAGACAATTGCTATACTCCTTTTTCTTCTAAAAGTCGTGTATTTATTTTACCGAATTTTGCTGACAAATTATCAACAATGTGGATAAAATAAAGTTCCGGTTCTAAATCTTTTTCGTCAAGGTCAATAATTGCGCCCCAATCACTTCTTCCGTGATGCGCAGCAATCATTCTTGCGATTTGTTTAAAACCGTTATTCATACAAAGTGAAAAACCATATTGAGAGTGAGTTAACCATTCTTTTCTAAAGTTTTCGTCGTAATCAATCAAGCCTGTTTCAAGATTAATGGTGTATTCATAAATTTTGCCGATATCGTGTAAAATACAAGCAGCATAGATGTTATCTTGATTGAATTTGTAAACGGAATTGTTCATATTGCATTCTGCATATTGAAGGCATTCAAGAATGTGAACCATAAGTCCGCCAACATAGTTGTGGTGCATCATTTTAGCTGCCGGCATAACCTTGATTAAGTCTTTGTGTTCCATAAAATATGTAGTTAAAAAGCTGTTTAATTTCTCGTCTTTTATTTTGTCGAAATAAGAAAGGATTTGTGAATAAACTTTTTCTCTTTCGTTTTCTTCCAAACCCATTTTAGCCTCTTTAACCAAAGAAAGCGTAGAAACAAGACAGTTGTTGTATCTTTCGTTAAAACTTGCTGATACAATTCTGACAATATTTCCGGCTCTAAAAACTTTGCTATCAAAGCGATTTAGAGTTTCTTCCCACAAAATACAGTTCAAAGTGGAATTATCTTCCATATTTTTAAGTTGGAGTTTTCCCATTTTTGTTCCGGCTTTTGTGTCGCCTACTGAAAAATTTACTACTTCATAATCTACATCTGTACTGAACATTGTTTATTCCCTTGTTTTTGTTTGTTTTATCGTCAAGTTGTGATTGACTTACATTTTTATAATTATGATGTCGGGGTAGGTACCCCGACCTACTTTCTATTATTTTGTCATTGCGAGCGCTAGCGTGGCAATCCAGATATTTGCTTTAGATTCCGAAACAAGTTCGGGATGACATATCCGTATAACTCATAAATTCGTTAGCCGCTATATCAATTTCGTTTTCTGTCAATAATCTTGTTATCATTGCCCCATACGAATGAAGAACGAATTTCTGCACCGACTTTTTCTATCAAATGATCCGCATTTTCTTTTCTAAGTTCGTTGAATTTTTTGCAACCTGTTTCCATTTCGTTCAAAAATTCATCCGCAAATGCGCCACTTTGAATATCTTTCAACAAATCTTTCATTGCTTGACGAGATTGTTCTCCGATAACTTTTGGTCCACGTGTCATATCGCCGTATTCCGCAGTGTTAGAAATTGAATATCTCATATCTGCCAAACCGCCTTGATTAATTAAATCAACAAGAAGTTTCATTTCGTGCAAAACTTCAAAATACGCCATATATGGAGAATATCCGGCATCTACCAAAACTTCAAAACCTGTTTTGATTAGTGCAGAAACACCACCGCAAATTACCGCTTGTTCGCCGAATAGGTCGGTTTCTGTTTCTTCTTTGAATGTTGTTTCAATAATTCCTGCTCTGCCGGCTCCGATTGCGGATGCGTAAGACAATGCAACATCTTTTGAATTTCCTGACGGATCTTGGTAAATAGCGATTAATGACGGAACGCCTCTGCCAATTTGGAATTCACTTCTTACAGTGTGTCCCGGTCCTTTTGGTGCAACCATAATTACGTTAACGCCTTCCGGTGCAACGATTTTTTTGTAATGGATATTAAATCCGTGTGAGAACATCAAATATTGACCTTTTTTCATATAAGGTTTAATTTGTTCTTCATAAACTTTTGCTTGAATTTCATCCGGTATAAGGATTTGGATTATGTCCGCATCTTTTACGGCATCTTCAATAGACATTGTTTTGAAACCGTAATCACGAGCTTTGACATCAGATTTGCCACCCAATCTCAAACCTAAAACGACATCGCAACCGGCATCTTTAAGGTTCATTGATTGACCATAGCCTTGAGAACCAAATCCGATTACTGCAATTTTTTTTGTTTTAATTAAATCTTTGTTGATATCTTTGTCAAGATAAATATGTAATTTATTCATATTACGCCTCTTTTCCCTTTAACCGATTTTAACACAAAAATAAATTCGGAGAAGTTTGTATGGGGCATAAATACACAAAAGTTAGTCTAATTTGAAGCAAGTTCGTTTTCGCCTAACAGAAATACTTGCAAAGCGTTTTCCTGTTGTTTTATAGGTTTGTAAAAATCTTTAATCAAAACACATTGAGTTTGAATACAATTCAAATTTCTTTCGTGGAGATATTTTTCTAAAATATCTGCATTTACGGTATATTGTCTGTGTTTCAAAAATGCGTAAAAAGTAGTTTTTCTTCGAGAAATTTCGCCTAATGCAAAATTAATTATTTCGTCATAAGGAACATTATACGCATCATTTAAAGACATATCTATAATAAAATTCAAATTATCACTCGTTGTTATTGATAAATACGCAACAATTCTATGATTTGAAGGTTCTTCCAAAACATATCTGTTTTTATAAAAATTTGTTAAACCTTCAAAAACCGGCTCTTTATATTCTGTTTTAATTCTCTGTAATGACGGTTTGTATAGATTTTTTAATTCGTTGTTATAAAGTTGTGCAATTTGCTTTGCATCAGAGTTTTGGCAGTATCTGAAATCTGCTTTTTCGCCTGTTTCCGGTTTAAAATTATCCAGTTTCCATAAGTTTTCGTAACTGCATTGTCTAAATCCGCAACCTTGCATAAAAAGGTTCAAAAGTTCTTCGTGAGATTGATCAACTGTGACTTTAAATGAGGTTGCTCCTTTTGCGCCAAATCGTGCAATAACAAATTCGACTAACCTTTTTCCAACATCATACATATTCTGTTGAAAAATTAATCGTGTAATATTCATTTTGTATGGATTGCCGTTTGTTGGAACAACAGTAATAAGTCCCAATATCTCTTTTTTTTCTAACAAAATATATGATTCCGGCAAAAACCTGTATTTCAAAGGCAACATACTGTGAATTAATCCAAAAGCCTCATTAGACAAACCTTTAGAAATTCTTTCGTTATCTCCCAGATAGGAAATCATTTTTTTTATTTTGGGTGCATCAAAACAATTTAATCTTCTTATTAATGTCATATATATATTATATAATTAATTTTTTTTCTTTTCAAGTTTGTGATAAAATCTTAACCGAGAGGGATGTTATGAAAATTGCAGTAATTGATAATGATAAAATTATAACAAAACAAGTCGAAGATGAAAAATTAAATGGCAGAAAAGGCGCAATAGTCAAAGTATTAGGCTGTGGTCTTTGTGGCTCCGATATTGTGAAATTTGTGCATAAGATTTCTAAAAACGGAACAGTTTTGGGGCATGAAATTGTTGTCGAAATTGTTGATATAAATTCTGATACGGATTTCAAAATCGGAGATGAGATTGTTACATCACATCATATTCCGTGCGGAGAATGTGTTTATTGCAAACACGGAAATGTGTCTATGTGTAAGCATTTTAAAGCTACAAATATTAGACCTGGTGGTTTTTCTGAATTTGTTTATTTGAGTGAAGAACATCTTAAAAATGTTGCGCATTTAAAACCCGAAAATTTGACAGATATTGAAGCTTCTTTTTATGAACCTTTGGGATGTATTGTAAGAGCAGTAAAAAGAGCGAATTTGTTGGATGGTGATGAAGCTTTAGTTGTTGGGTTAGGCTCAATCGGAATATTGACTGCTCAAGCGCTAAAAGC
>CALEJY010000073.1 GCA_937898445.1 uncultured Candidatus Melainabacteria bacterium
AAATCAAATGTAGTTTTTGTTGAAGTTAAAGCTGAAAAGAACTTGCAAGCAAAAAGTTTGAAGGTTTACATTGAAAAATTTAAGCCAAATTATGCAATTAGAACATCAATGGCAGATTATAAAAACACTGAAAATTTAATTGATTTACCATTATATGGTATAGAAGTAACAAATCAAATTTAGTGTATTCGATATAATTTTGAATACAGTTAAATTTTCTTGTCCCCACGTATAGTCAAAAACCTTATATCTTTTTATAGTTTTTGCCTCTTAGAGCAAAAAACTATCATCTAGTCACTTTTCTTAAATTTATTCTGAAGAATAAAATCTCAATACTATTCGTAAAAGTCAAGATTATCTCTGAACATTCGTAAAGTGTAAAATGGAAGATTTACGAACAGAATTTTAAGCAAAAATAGGGTATTCGTTTGAGTTTACTCATACGAACACAAAAAATTCAATAAGATTGTTTTTAGTTAAGAAAACTGAAATATTACTTTTGGTTCAAAACACTTACAACAATCTGTTTCATTATCTCCATTTCTTCCGGTTTGCTTTCTGCTATTAGAAGTGTCAAGGCAAAAAGGGTGCCATTGTCAATAATTGGAGTATTGTTTCTATAAAGCATATTATTTTTATTTAGGAAATACAAAAAGCAACTTGCAGCAATTCTTTTGTTTCCATCAGAGAAGGAATGATTTTTAGTTATTAAATACAATAACATTGCTGCTTTTTCTTCAAGTGTCGGATAGCAATCATTGCCTCCAAAAGTTTGATAAACTTGATTTATAGAGCTATCAAAACTATCATCTTTGGAATTAGCAAAAACATCAGAAGAAAATTCTGATTTCATTTTATTTATTACAGCTAAATATTCTTCTTTTGAAATAATGACGGCATCCTTTTGAGTAACCCCTTTTGTATCAAGTGTTTTGTGGTCAAAATTATCCAATAGGTCCAACCCTTGTGCAAAATTGTCCAAAATATTTGCAACATCTTGTGCTTCGTCAACAGTTGAAACTTGGTTTTGAATGCTTCTTGTTAAAAGGCTAACTGTTGATTGCAATGCTTGGATTTTATTCTGTTGTGTCTTTAGTAAATTTTCGTTGACTACATAACCTTTGGTAATATAATCTCTTAATGTATTTGTTGCCCAAATTCTGAACTGTGTTGCTCGTGAAGAATTTACTCTATAACCAACAGAGATTATTGCATCCAAATTATAGAATTGTGTTGTAGTCTTTTGTGTTTTTCCTTTTATTGCACCATGTTTTGTGGTTGTTTCCAAAATGGAAATAACCACTTCTTCATTAAGTTCACCCTCACTAAATATGTTCTTTAAATGTTTACTTATAGCAGGCGTTTTTACTCCGAACAATTCAGCCATTTGTTTTTGTGTAAGCCAAATTGTATCATTATCAAGTTTTGTATCAAGTGAAACGGTTCCATCTTCACTTGTATAAATAACTATCTCACCTTTTTGCATGTCTTTATCCATATGCCGATTATATCTTAAAATTATTAGATATTAAACCAAACTAGCTAATTTATAAAAATCGTTAGTGAAATTTTTAATTAAAATATACAGATAAGATTTGAGGTATCAAATGAACGATAAAATAATTTCATTAGAAATCAAACTGGAAGAAAAACGACATGAAATAGAGTTGCAGAAAATAGAATACTTTAAACTTGTTGAAGAAATCCAAAATCAGAAAAGACTTGAAGATTTATATATACAGAAAAAAGCTTTGCTACTTGATACTTTTACTTAATATATACATATCACTGTGCAAATATCATAAAATGGCACCAGGAGAGGTTTACTAGGGAGGCTCTCCTGTTTTTATATACCTTATTTCTGAATAAAATAACATAACATAACCATTAATATTGTTTATTGTAAACTTTATATTGTTATAAAGTTTATCATCACATATTTATTAAATCTTTAGTTAATTTTGCTAATGGACGATTATGAATATCACTACTATTCAAATAATTGCCATAGAGTATTCTATCCCATGTTTTTTCATCAAAACAGAACTTTAAGGTTTTTGCAACTTCATTTTTAGTAATATTATCAAAAATTGCTTTTCTTGCTAATATTTCAGCAGCTTCCTCTTTTCTATATGAATATCTTAAATTTAATTCAAATTCATTTTGAATATTTGTTACTAATTCCAAGTCACTTTTTTTATTTGGCAATAATTGTATTTCAAATGAATCTAAATCTGAAAAATTATGACTCAATTCTCCAATTTCTGATATATTGACACCAAAATGTGCAACATCATCTATGTTATCCAAATATGGATATGCTACAAAATCATTATCTTTTTTCAACCCAGAATTACACTCATAACAGCTAGGAATTAAGTTAAAAAAGGATAATGTAAAAAATGGATATTTGCTTTTGGAATAGAAATGGTCTAGATGGGAACGCAGAACTGGTTCAGGAGTTCCATCGACATTTGTTTTTATGATTGGGTCAATATAATTTAAATTACAATATGGACAGGCTCTAATATTAAGAGCCTTGATGAGTTTATACGCAACACCAGACTTTTTATCACAAAATTTATCATATAACTTTTTCATTTCATCTTGGAAAGAACAAAATGTCACAATATCTTCAAGAGTAAATTTATTTGGCTTAAATTTTTTGTGTTTTTTCTTTTCTGTTTGCTTATACTTTCTAACCTGAGTTAATAAATTGTTATAAACTTCATCTTTATTTAGAATCTCAACATATTCTTTTATTTGCTTAGCAGGTATTGTAAAAAGATTACGCATGTCCCTTGCATATTTTATATCAGAAAGTAAATGTGCTTTTGGAATCTTTCTGAACAATTTAAATAATATGTCTAAATCCTTATCTTTAATTGATTTAATTATATAAGTATTAAAAATATTTAAAGCATTATCATAATTCACAATTTTTATCATTGTAAATTCCCCATTCTTTTATTTCTAATTGTGCTTTTAATATCTTTTTGTAGATATTTTCATCATCAAGCAATTTAATAAATTTTCTAACATATTCATAATCATCTTTTTTATCATTTGAAGATAGAATCTTTGCAATATTTTGAATTTGTTTTTGCGCGAAACTCCCAATTGTACTATCCATGAAAATGGGCTTTGCTAAGATAGTATGTATATTAGCTCCAAAAGTTCCAATTGAGCTTTCAGAAACTATAGTTTTATTAGTATTTTTATCGTATTCCAACTGTATAACGTTTTCTTTGGGCATATCAGACAAAATTATAGGAGAATGCGTAGTTATAATTATATTTATTTTATTGTTTTTAAATTTGTCGAGTTTCATTATCTTTATTAGTAAGTTAATCAATTCTCTTTGCCATTCCGGATGCCAACTAATGTCCATTTCATCTAATAAATATACATCTCGAGGATTGCAATATAGAATATCTGCAAAGAATTTTAGAATTCTTTGCTCTCCTGTACTTAAATCTTTAAAAGTTATGGAGTGTTCTGGCTTTTTCTTATATAAATTTATATTAAAATATTTTTGGATAAAATCATCAGGAAACAATTCACAAATAGTTTCAATTGCATCATTTTCCGTAATACCCTTATATTTATGTAAATATATTGCTGAAAAATTATCTATTTGTTCATTATAGTTATCTGTGTTTATGAACTGATTCAAACCTAAACGATAATCTGGTTTAAGTTTAAATATCCATTTATCTCTATCAAAATAATCTTCTAGTAATTGGATACTGCAATGATTTGATAGTGTATCTTTTAGTTGTATTATATTTTTTAAGAAGGGGTTTTCATTAAAACTATTATATGACTTAAATAATGCCCATCTATTTTTCCCACCCAACGTAGAAATTAATGTATTCAAAAAATCTGTTGGTGTTTTCAGTCTTTCTTGCTCTTTTAAAACTGCATCTAAAATATTTTCAATTTTTGGGATATTTTCATTAAAACTAAGATTATTAATTGAAATATTACGTTTGTCTTCTATTTTTGATAGATAAAATCCAAATTCACAAATTCCTGCGAAAAAAATTATGTCCTTTAAAACTTGGCTAATATCTATTTTCCCATTATCCCAATCATATTTATCATCTTTAAATGGGGCTATCTTATTTATTAATTCATAATACTCTATAAGTTTGTTGTTATTAAATAAAACAATTGGGAATGTCATTGGAAATTTATTATTAATTCCATCTCTTAATTGTTTTCTCAATCTATTTACAATGTGTTCATAGCAATCTTTTATGTTAAATTCCCAACCAAACTCATCAAAATTGATATTCTTTGTCTCTTTAAAAAAATCAATTTTCTTAAAATTATTTATCGTTCGACCAATAGAAAATGCTACCACATTTTCATCTAATCGGTCATAAACAAAATAATTATTAATTTGGTCTTGAATCTTTAATTCATTATCATAAGAGTTATAAAACATTGAATGTTCTAAAGGAAAATCTTGTTCCATATATGGTTTAAACGTAAGACATTTACAGGTTTCGACATGGTAACCATCTTTAAAAGTATAATCCCACTCTCGAGAAGAAGAAGGTTTGCAATTGATTTTGATTTTTATATTCTTAGATTTTTTATAGATAAACTCATTTCCATTATAAAATATCATACAATATTTTTTAGGAGTGTCATTCTTATCATTACTGTTTAAAATCGAACGAATTATATTGAGAATTGTAGTTTTTCCCATTCCATTTTTACCAACAATAGTAATGATATTCAAATTATCAGGAAAAATATTATAATAACTGCTTTTTTGAATATCTATAGCTAAATTATCTTCGTCATCAATATCAAAATTACATTGATATTTGGGACTTAATGGTAGAGTTGTCTTGCCAAAGATTTTATAATTTTCAAACCATAATGCTACTAATTCCATCACAATACCTCTTCTTGTATAGTTTCATTAATCATAAATACGGCGTTAGAAGGCTCCTCTCGTCTCAATAATAACTTTAGTATCTACATTAGTAAAAATATCATTAATTATATTTTTTTCATTATTTAATGTACTAATAATTTTATTAAGAACAGCAGTTTCTGTATTTTGATAAATAACAACCATTGAACAATCATCCATAAAGATTAAATCCCCAGGAGAAATTTTTACATTGTCGATAGTTATAGGTTTATTTATATAATCTAATGTTGCCCGTTTCCTTACATCTGCGGCATTATACCCTCTTGCAAATACGGGGAAATTTAGACTTTGGGTATGTTTCAAATCTCTAGTTACACCATCTATAATAGCACCAGAAGCACCTGCTCTTATAGACAATCTAGCATTTAGATCTCCAAAATAAGCATAATTTTTTAACTCATTTTCAACAACAATTACATCATTTTCCGAAATTTCCCTGTAAGATTCTAAGGCTTTATATATACCATTAAAATCTTCATCTTTACGTAATGCTCTTAACTTGAGAGTACTTGCACGCCCTAACAACTTTGAATTTGAAAGATTTGATTTCCATCCATTTAATACTGCGCCATGTATTATTCCAGTTTCTTCATATAAATCATCTAAAATATCCGATAACAACGGGGAAGATGCCAAATGTTTTATCATTTGGAATTTTTTATTTTCCTCTAATTTTTTCCCTTTTGCATATGTTTCCGCAAATACCAAATCATCTGGATTATTTACATCAATAAGCTCTTCCAATGAGCCAAATATTAAATATGGGTTATTTCCATAACGACGTTTTGTTTTTAATGCACTTTCTTTTCGGTGAATATATAACCCCATAGATTCAATAATTGTGTCAGGTAAATCCTTGCTATTTGGGATGTGATTTATATCATATGTTGGTTGGTTTTCACTCCAAAAATAATATTTATCTTTCTTCATTAGAATTGCA
>CALEJY010000074.1 GCA_937898445.1 uncultured Candidatus Melainabacteria bacterium
CAGACAAAAACAAAACATCATCCGCTAAAGCATGCGCCATTACAGGAAAAGCGTTTTCAGTATTTTTAAGAATTTCCGGCGTAAAATCTGCAATCATTTTATCCGTATTACCTTGAATTACAATCCAATTATTTTGCGATTTTACAAAATCAATAACCTCTGAAGGTTCAGGGCCTGCCATTGCCAAATCCCCTAAACACAAGACTTTTTCACAACCATTTTTATTAATATCTTCTACTACAGTTTCTAGTGCCTGCATATTTCCGTGAATATCTGATAAAATCGCAACTTTCATGATTACTCTCCTTTTTTGTGATAACATAATAATATGATAAAAAGAAGAAAAACAAAACAAATTTCAATCGGAAACGTAAAAATTGGCGGAGATGCACCTATTAGCGTGCAATCTATGTGTAACACAGACACCCGTGACGTAAAAACAACACTTAACCAAATCCACGAACTTGCAGCAAAGGGATGCGAATTGGTTAGATTAGCAGTATTAAATGCAGAGGCTGCTGATGCGATAAAAGATATCGTAAAAAAATCACCCGTTCCTTTGATTGCGGATATTCACTTTGACTACAAATTAGCAATCAAATGTATAAATAACGGAATTAACGCACTTAGGCTAAATCCCGGAAATATCGGAAAAAGAGAAAATGTTGAAAAAGTTGTAACTTTGGCAAAACAACAACAAATTCCTATCAGAATTGGTGTTAATGCAGGCTCTTTAGAAAAAGATTTGTTGGATAAAGATATTCCTTTATCTGAAAAAATGGTTCTTAGTGCGCTTGGACATATCAAAATTCTTGAAGATTTAGATTTCGATTTAATTAAAGTTTCACTAAAATCATCAGATGTACTAACAACAATTGAAGCATACCGCTCGATTGCAGAAAAAATACCTTACCCGTTACATCTAGGTGTAACAGAGGCCGGAACTCTACGTGGAGGCTTGATTAAGTCATCTGTTGGTTTAGGAACTCTTTTGGCAGAAGGTATTGGAGATACAATAAGAGTTTCTTTGACAGAAAACCCAGTAGAAGAAGTTAGCGCAGGCTTTGATATTTTAAAAAGCTTAGGATTAAGAGAAAAGGGAGTAAATTTCGTTTCTTGTCCTACATGCGGAAGAACACAGATTGATTTAATCGGACTTGCTAAAAAAGTTGAAGAAAGATTTAAAGACTTTGACAAACCGATAACAATTGCAACTATGGGTTGTGCAGTAAATGGTCCCGGAGAAGCTCGACATGCTGATTTTGGAATTGCAGGCGGAGTAAACGAAGGTATAGTCTTTAAAAAAGGCGAAATTATTGCCAAAGTACCGGAAGATAAATTGCTTGAAAAATTAGAAGAAATTATAATAAAATCATACAAATAATATATGGAAGTTTTTTGTAAAGAGATTATAATATTCTTGTAACTACTGAAAAATGTATTATTATATATTATATAAAATACACACAACACAACAGAGGTGGAAATGAAAAATTATTTTTTAATTTTAGGAATAGCAGCACTATTTGCAGCATTACCGGCTTATGCAGAACTAACAACTGCGGATACTGTTAGCGAAGATTACTTAAAAAATCACGGGTATTCTCCAGCACTTATTCAAGCAACACACAAATCTATTGCCGAAGCTAACGGAGAAGACATGCCTACCTATTATGAACATGGTATTTATAAAAAAGGTATCGTTAGAGGCGTAAGAAGATTTTTTATGTATATGGACCCTGCTTATGATGATCAATCTTTCATGAACAATCATAAAATTCACACTTCTCCAAACATCGGAGATTTGTAATACAAAAATAAATCTATACTAAAAAATCGACAATTCGACTTTATGATTTGTCGATTTTTTGTTTAATAATTATAAATAATTTGGCTCAATTATTTTTATGAGTTATTATAGAAAAAGAGAAAATTTTCAGACCATCAGGGAGTAAAAGAGAGAGAAAATGAATTTAAAAAAATTAACATTAATTTTGGTAGCAATGTTTTTTGTAACATCAGCCTGCCAAGCCGAAGACGTTACCCCGATACTTACTGCAAGGAAACGCCCTGAACCAATTAAGACAAAATTATTAGTAGAAGATGAAAACCAAATAAATCTTGATAATTCAGAAATCGTAATACCGGAAGAAGAACTTCCGCCGGTATTTAAGCCATACCAACCGGCTAAAGGTGAAGTTGTTTTCAGTTATACAAAAAATTGGATTAATGCAATTGACCCGACTGCCACAACCAACAAAGCCGGCAGCTATCTTCCGGGAGCAAGAGGAGCAAACCAACTTATCATTTATACTCCAAACTACGGAATTAGAACAAACACAAACGAATTTGGCGCAGAAGCAGTTGTAGAAGATAACACCGTTACAGAATTATCCGGTGCAGATTCTTACATCCCTGCAAACGGAATTGTTTTGAGCGGTCATGGAAAAGCAAAAAATTGGATTAATTCAAGTATCAAAGTCGGAACAAAAATTTATATAGATAAAGATGCAAGTCTTGTTTACACTTACACAACTTCTGAAAGCTATATTTTTGAATCAGAAAAAAAAGTAGCAGAAGCAGAGCAAATGCTTCAATATTATAGAACAATCAGCCCCGATTATAACTGGAAAGTTCCATATAGTTACATCAATGATGCAAAAGATTATGTAAGAAAAGCAAGAAAAAATCCTGACGAAGTTCAAAAATATTCTCAACTCGCAATTGAAGCATCAAATGACGCTTTGAAAAGCGTTTTGCCATACAAAGCAAACGAACTCAAAGGGGTATGGATTAGACCAACCGAAAAATCAGAACAAGAAATTATTTCAACACTCAACCGACTTAAACAAGCCGGAATTGATAACGTTTTCTTGGAAACTTATTATCACGGAAAAACAATTTTCCCAAGCCAAACAATGGTAGCATACGGTTTTACTCCGCAATATGAACAATTTCAAGGATTTGATCCATTGGCAATTTGGATTAGAGAAGCTCATAAAAGAAACATGAAAGTTCACACATGGTTTGAAACTTTCTATGCAGGAGTACAAAACCCAAAAGACAACCCGCAAAGCATACTTGCAATGAACCCGTCATGGGGAAACAAACTTAAAAAAGACGTAAATTCTGTTGACCTTTCAAAATCAACATCTGAACATAACGGCTATTTCCTAGACCCAGCAAACCCTTATGTTCAAGACTTTTTGTTAAAATTAGCAACTGAAATCGTCACAACATACAAACCAGACGGTATAAATGTTGATTATATAAGGTATCCAAACACTGTATCTTCAAACGATGCAACAAGTTGGGGATACACAGATTATGCAAGAAACGACTTCAAATCTATTTATGGAGTTGATCCTGTAACTCTAACCAAAAACGATCCGTTGTGGCAAGATTGGTGCAATTATAGACGGGAAAAAGTTACTGATATGGTTAAAAAGTTCGGTTGCTTAGGCAGACAAACTCACACTTATATAAGCGCCGTAATCTTCCCAGACAGACAAGCTGCACTTGATAACAAACAACAAGATTGGAAAACTTGGTCAACAAGAGATTATTTGGATGGCTTTACACCATTATTTTTGACTTGCGATTCCAAAACCGCAAACAAAATGATGACAGATGTTATTAACGCAAAATCGGCTAAAACAGACTTTTACGCAGGTTTGTTCGTAACATTTATGGGCGGTTCTGATGAAGACTTAATCAGACAAATTCACGAGGCTAGAAAATTGAACGCAAAAGGTGTAATCATATTTGATTACGCACACCTTAACAACAAATACATAAACACATTATCGACAAGCGTATTTGCACCTCATTCACCTATTAAGTCACAACAAATTATTGCTCAACCAAAAATTCAACCTTCACAAAAACATAAAGGTTGGTGGGTATTTTCAAAAGATTAATTTACGAAAAATTTAATAAATAATTAAACTAAAAGCGGGACTAGTTTCCCGTTTTTTATTTGGTTGACAAACGCCAACATTGTGTTTGTTTTAGGGTCAATAAATTTAAAATCAGTAAAATCATCTATTTGCAAAATTCCGTTTGTATTACGAGCAGGAGCAGCAACAAAACCATTTTCAGACATCTTCAAATACTCCCAAATTTTGGTCATATCATCAGCATTATGTCCAAAAACCTCTTTAAATATAGATTGAGGAATACAATAAATAGCATCGCCCTCTTTTAGATTTGACTTCGCTTTCATTCCTTCGATTAATTCATTCACATATTTTTTATTAAACTCTTTTGGAGTTTCCAACATCTCTTTCACTACAGGGTTAACGACAGTTTTAGGCTTGAATGCTTTTTTAATCAATATACCGGCAGCAATCAACGCCGCACCAACACCGAACATTGCCCAAGTTTTTTGTTCAGGCGACAAATTTTTTGCTTTTGATAGAAAACTATCTTTTTTATCAGAATTTTCTACTTTTTTAACTTCATCCGCCTTAACAGGTTTGGTAGCATTTTCTTGCGCAGAAAATACTGGTCTGTAATTTGTATTGAAATTTACGGAAGATACTGAACTAATCATCACTACACCCTTGTTTGCAAACTTATTTTTATTAAAACGCAAAAATAAAATTAATTGCTTTTTTAATCAAACTATTTACATATCTTTATACAAAGAATATTCAAACCTTCTTTTATATTAGAATAAAAAAATGATAAAAGGGGCAATAAATTCAGCATTACAAAACAAAAACACCATAATGTTTACAACTGCAATTGTCTTTATGTGCGGAATTTTGGCATATTTCAACGACAATGGAATACTTTGCAGTGCGATAATAACATTTCTTGCGATATTTGCAATCATAAAACAATACATACCTACAAAATATATTCTGTTTTGGATTTTCGTGTTTTATTTCGGATTTTTCAACTCGTATTTAAAAATTAAACCGACAGACGAATTAGTTACTTTCGCTCCGCAAAAAGCCACTATTCAAGGTCAAGTCGTAAGTATTCCAAATAGTTCCACGCCGGAAAAGACTAAATTTTTCTTTAAAGTCAACAAAATCAATAACCAAAACGTCACAGGCAAAACCCTTGTCACATATTCGGGAAACAACATTTCGCAATTCAAAATCGGTGATAAATACGAACTTACGGGAAAAATTCAAACACCTTTTAAAGCGAGTAATCCGTCCCAATTTGATTACGGAAAATATTTGAGAAACTTTGACACCTACACAGTTTTTTATTCTGATACATCAAAATCAATAACTTCCACCCCGTCATTTAAATGGAAGTTTTTACAAAAACTCAACAATGTCCGAGATAATATTGTTGAGGAGCATTCAAAATATCTAAAATCGCCAAACCTAGAAATCTTAGGAGGAATTGTATTTGGAGATGATGCAGTAGCTCCGCCGGATTACATAAAAGCATCTTTTGTAAATTCAGGATTATTACATATTCTTGCT
>CALEJY010000075.1 GCA_937898445.1 uncultured Candidatus Melainabacteria bacterium
GAAACAAGTTGCCAAATCAATCAGGAAAGGATGTTTTCTATTTCTTTGTAGCAAAACAGGGGGTTATTCCGGCTGGAACAAAAGATGAAACTCGTCGTTGGTCAAATTTCAATGATGAATGTATAGCAACAACTGCCGGAGGTGTTGGTTGCACTGCTTGGGTTGTTTACAACGAAAACATGGATTATTTACACTGTAGAGATTTAAGCTGGACAGGTAAACATTCTTGCAGAGAAAAATAGTTTTAGATTATTTCTTTTCGTTAGAATAATCGGCAGTTCCCGGAAAGGCGTTTGAACCGGTAGCTTTTCTTGTAATCCAGTATTGGATTTTTGGAATAAATGTTGACAAGAAAGCTGCAGAAATTGCAAAACCAACTCCCCAGTTGAATGCGTTTCTGCCGAAGTTTTCTTTGCGTGCTTTTTCAAGAAGATCTTTTGTAATTTCGCCGTTTTTAGCTTTTTTGATAACTGATTGAATATAATGTTCAATTTCTTGTTGTTTTTTGATAAATGTTTCTTTGTGGATAAATCTCAAGTCTTTATCAAATACAGGTTCGGAAATGCTTCCGGTGAACAAGTTTTGATCAGAAGTTGAACATCTGAATACATTTTTCAAGAAATCAGGAATATTAACTGCGCCATCTGTAAATATGTCGGCGATTTGTTTTTCGGTAACAATAGCTTTGCCGGAAAGTTTTGGTTGAAGTTCTGACATACCTTTTGCGGATTTCTTAAATCTTTCAATATCGATTTCAGGATATTTAGATTTCACGTCATTTAACAATTCTGTGAATTTATCTAATTCTACAGTGCCATTTCCTTCTCTGATAGCTTTTTGTAATTTTGGAGTAATATAAGCGGCATTATCTCTGTTGCCTAACATAGCGGCTCTAAAGTCATCTGTACTCATTTTGCCGTCGTTCGCTTTCAAAACTTCTTGCATCAAGTCTGTAACTTGTTGTGCTGCGATTGGGTCAAGTCTTGTTCCACTACCTGTTTGAAGTTTATTAAATAGGAATGCAACTACAGGCATGTTGAACATGTAGAAGTAGCTTGAAGATATATCACGGAATAGAACTTCTGTTCTTTCGTGGTTGTTTCTTGCAGAAACACCTCTACCAACCCAAACACCGGCATCAGTTGAAATTAAACCGTATTTAGGGTTGTTTTCAAAACTATACGCAAGTGACATCAATGTTTGTGGAGAAACTGCTCCGAATGAAACATTTTTATCTTGTTTCATAAATTTATCCATTGTGTATTGCGGTTGTGTATTGTTATTTTCTGGTTGATTTGTTTGATTTTGTGGATTTGTTTTTGTGTCTTCTTCTGCTTTTTGTTTTTGCATAATATGTTTTGTTATAGCTTGGTTGGCTTTTGGCAAAACAAAACCAACAAGAGCGTTGGCAAGTAAAATACTTGTCATTACTTTGCCAAACTTGTAACCTGCGATAACTTTTTCAGCTTTTTTAGGATCTATTTTAAGTTGGTTTTTGAACTTGTTTAGGTAGTTTTTGAACGGATCTCTGACTGCATCTTTTCCTGTGTCGAAATCTGTTTCAGGCAATTTGAATAATTTTTTGCCGACAAATTTATCAATAAGACTGTTGAATAGTGGAACGCCACTAAACCAGAATAATGCACCAGTCATTTCTTCTGTCAAACGTTCTCTGGCTTCTGTAAAACCGCCTCTTTGGTAAGCCTGATAAGTTCTTCCGGCTTCAACAAAAGCTTCCAATAAAATAACCGGAGCAATTGAACGGCTTGCCAGACCTTTGACAAACTTTTGTTTGTAGCTAAAGTCTTTAAGAGTTTGATTAGGTTTTATATGTATATTTAAGTTTGGTTTTATATTAGAAATTGCCATGTTAAAAATTTTTTCCTGAATACATAATAACCCTGAAAAATCATTTTTGCCCTAATTTTGTATGTTGTTAACATTTTGTTACACTGAAAACGCCCTCTATAAAGTAGTTAAGTTTTGTTAAAATAATTTCTCAAACTAACAATGTTTTATATTCAGTGTTTTTGTTAAAATGTGTATAGAAGGTGTGAAAAATGCAAGTAACTCCAGTAAATAGTAATTTAAACCAGACTAATACTAATTACAACAAAAATAAAGAAAGAAAAATTAAAGCGGGTGTTGTGGCAACTTCCGCATTAGGTGTTGCAACAGCATTAGCGCATATTTCTAAACGTCAAGGCTTTTCATTAAATCCTTCAAAGATCGCCAAAACTCCTATAAAAGATTGGGCAATTTTTGGATTGTACAGCAAAAATCATCCAGATAGAAAATTGATTGACCTTGAAGGTCCGCAAATTATAGAACTTGCATCATCATCTGTTGCAGGCGGATTAGTTGGCGGAGTTATTTTTGATGACAAAAAACATAGAAAAGCTAAATATAAAGAGGCTGTAAATCAATTGTTAGGTAACGTTTTAGTTCCTATCGGATGTGTTTGGACTGCATCAAAATTATATAAGAGCCAAAAAGCTAATATTATGAAACTTGTTCCGCAAATAAAAGAAACCGGAAAAGCTTCAAAGGTATTTAATGGAGCGTTAAAAGCTATTCCGATGTCTATTGTTACTATTGCGGCTTTATCTACAGGTATTTTTGCAGGAAACAAAGTTTCTAATTTTATAAACGAAAAGATTTATCATAAAAAAGTTAAACGAGATATTAAACCGTCAGATTTTGCGCCACACGTAGATGATATCGGTATGGCAGTATCCTTGATGGCTGAAAAATCTCCGTTTGCATCATTTATTCAAAGAGTAGTTCCGGCGTTTTTATGTGTTCCTGGTATTGAAACAGGCATGCATAGAGAGGAACCGGAAACACCTGAATTGAAGAAATAATTATTGCCAATCTTTTTTGTGTAAATAATCCATATTGCCATTATACAAAGCATGGGCAGTACAACCTCTGCCGTTGCTATCTGCACTACCAACTGCTTCAAAAGCGTTGCAATTGTAGCCTATTGTTGTTGAATTAGGCTTAAACCCTTCTTTAGTAAAGAAGAAGTTAAAGACATCTACTCCAATTTTCATTTTAGATTTTTTAGGAAATACTACCCAAAAGTCGGAACAGACAATTCTCTTGCCATCATAAAGTCCGTTGCAGTCCAAACTGTTAATCCAGCCCATTGTTACCATAGTGCCATCTTTTAAATAAAAATATTTGTCGGCAGACACTTTCCAAGGCCAAAAAGCTTGTCTACCATCAATGGATTCTACATAACCGATATATGAATTTTGAGGAATTTTACTTTTTTCGACGTATTTCATAAGAATATTCATAACATTTTCAGTTCCGCTATCATCAAGGATATTGTTCCCGTCATCATCTTTACCTTGATATGTGACTGTTAAACCCCAATCTGTTACATCTCCATATTCTTCTTGCGCCATCAAAAACGCATTTTGCATAACGGAATAAGCTTTTTTTAGTTGAGTAATTCGTTGTTTCTCGTGGTAATTTTGGATTAAAGATGGGAGAGTTAGTGCAGCCACAACTCCGATTATTCCGAGAGTGATTAGGACTTCTGCTAATGTGAAAGCTATTTTACGAGAATTGTTCCAATGGGCTACGTGCGTAGTACCGGCTTTTTTTAGTGAAAAGTGAGAAGTGAAACGTGAAAAGTCCGTATCGGTAAAGTTATTTCCTTTCATATCACTATTCCATGTCATTGCTAGTGGAGTGTAACGGAAAACTCTACACCAATTTATGAAGTAGGAACCAATGTTGTCACAGAGGGCTACGTGCGTAGCACCTCGTTTAAGTTGTCGCCACCGAATTTCATTAAAATTTCATCTATCAAAACACAAGCTATTCTGTTTTCGGCAACAACAGAACATGCTTCTACCGCACAAGTATCAGAACGTTCAAAATGCGCTTCTGTTTGTTCCATTGTTTTTGCATCAACTGTATTTAGCGGTTTTCTTAGTGTCGGAATTGGTTTCATAACCGCAGTAACAACCAAAGGTTCTCCATTTGTCATTCCACCTTCAATTCCGCCTGCATTATTGGTTTTGCGAATAATTTTTCCATTTTCAATGTACATTTGATCATGAAATTCACTTCCCAACATTTTGTAAGCATGATGATTTCCTATTGAAACCGCTTTTACTGCAGGAATACTCATTACTGCCTGCGCAATTTTTCCATCAAGCATTTTATCCCAATGCACGTAAGAACCAAGCCCTATTGGAAGATTTTCGTAAATAACTTCAAATTTGCCACCTAATGTATCGCCCATTTCTTTGGCTTTGTCTATTTCTTTGTGAAATTCTTCTTCTGTCTTGCCATTTCCAATCTGAATAATTTTTGAAGAACAAGTTATTCCAAACTGCTTTAACATTAATTTTGCAACCGCCCCAACTGCAACTTCTATAGCGGTTTTTCTGGCACTAGAACGTTCTAGGATGTTTCTCAAATCTGTTTGATTATATTTTATACTGCCTGCATAATCGGCGTGTCCGGGTCTGTATTTTGAAAATGATTTTTCGTCAGTAAAATCTTCCGGATTTGTACTCATAATTTTTTGCCAGTTTTCAAAATCTTTGTTTTGGATAACAAGAGTGAGCGGAGAACCCAAAGTTTTACCAAATCTGACACCTGATGTAATTTCTACAGTATCAGATTCAATTTTCATTCTTCCGCCACGCCCGTAACCACCTTGACGGCGTTTAAGTTCTAAATTTATAAAATCAGTATCTATTTCAAATCCTGCAGGAATTCCCTCTATTATTGCGGTTAAGCATTTTCCATGACTTTCACCGGCTGTTAAAAATCTAAATTTGTTCATATCTTTTTTTATTAATTAATAATTAGTGTGGAAAATATTTTCCCCACTCTACGTTTTCGTTAATACTTATTTAGCATATTTTAGAAAAATTTGTTCTTTTGTTTGCATCAATTCTTCTGTAATTTGCCATTTTCCATTGATTTTTTTAACAATCATATATGTTTTAAGTTTGTAAGTTTCGCCTTTTGGTTGTCTTAAAGAACTAACTTTGTATGAACCATTGCCAAGAGATGTAACTGAAACGTTGGTATATGTGTTTTTGTAACCTCTCATTCTTGCACCGGCTTGACCAATTTTCATTTGTTTAATATAAGTTGCAGTATTTGTGTTAACGTTAACCAATTGACCGTTTGGTTTTACAACTTGTCTGATAATTTTTGCGTTAGGTGAATACATTGTAGCAACAGTTGCGCTATAAGAGTTTGCAGCAGCAACGTAACTATTAAAGAAATTTAGTGCCTCTTGTGCGCTATCTGCAAATGCTTGTAAACCAGTCATCATCATAATTGTAAATACAGTTAATATAGATAATAATTTTTTCATTTCCAATTCCTTTTTTATTCTACACATTAGTATAACGATTTTAATGTAATTTTGTTCATTTTAATTATATCATATAAACGTTGAATGTCATTACTCTCAATATGTAGT
>CALEJY010000076.1 GCA_937898445.1 uncultured Candidatus Melainabacteria bacterium
GATTTTGTAATAATCGACAGAAATATCTCTCCTGACCATTTCCTTCACTGTCGTGTGTCAGAGGGTGATAAGTTGTAGATACTTACCTACAGCATTATTATGCTTTTTCAAGACTACACCAAATTTTTCATTTTGTCTATAAATTAATATTATAAAAAGGCAGACTAAATATATTTAGTCCGCCTTTTGGTTTATTATTTCAATATATCTTACGCATTAACTAATTGTTTTGCTCTTTCTAATTGAAGTGTGCAAGTTGTTACGTCGCATACGCAAGATGGTCCAAAGTATTGGATAGCTCCTGGGAACAAATATCTGTCATTCATTGCCCAGTCTTCTCTGTTGTCTTCAAGTTGTTTGAATACAGGTCCATCAAGTTTTACCAATGCTTTTTGGATAACCGGTTTCATTTCACCGTGACGTTTTTCCATATTCATCATCATTGTAAGAGGAATACCGCCAGCAACCCATTCAGATGCAGGAGCTGTCAAGTTTCTTACTGATGACAAATAACCTGTCAAACCAAAGCTGATTAATGCAAATGCGTTAAAGCCTAATGAATAGCAATAATCTGCATCAAAGTTTGAAGGGAATGCGCATCTTCCTTCGTATCCGAAGAAGTGAGATTGTGCATTGAATTTACCAATAAATTCACCTTGAGATTTCAATTCTTCCAATCTTGTTGAAATCATTTCGATTAAAAGTTTTTCAGTTTCAATTTTTGAAACTTGAACGTTTCCGTGTGGGTCACGGTCTGCAAGCAATTGACCTTTAATCAAAACAGGAAGTGATGCGTAAACTTTTGCATTGTTATCTTCAAGTCTGTTTTCAACAATATCAAATTTGTCACGAATTGTAGTTGCGTTAACAAATGCTGAATCATTTTCCAAAGATGCCATAATATCGTTTAAGTTTGCAATCATTGATTTCATTTCAGGAATAAATTCAATCAAACCTTCAGGAATTACTGCAATACCAAAGTTTTTACCCATATCAGCACGTTTAACAATAATGTCGCACATATAGTTAATAATGCTTTCCAAAGACATTTTCTTTTCTTCAACTTCTTCTGAAATCAAAGTGATGTTTGGTTGAGTTTGCAAAGCAGCTTCCAAAGCTACGTGAGAAGCACTTCTACCCATGATTTTTACAAAGTGCCAATATTTTTTAGCAGAATTAGCGTCACGTTCAATGTTTCCGATAAGTTCTGCATAAGTTTTTGTAGCAGTATCAAAACCGAAAGAAATTTCGATTTGATCGTTTTTCAAGTCACCATCAATTGTTTTAGGGCAACCGATAACTTGAATACCTGCATTATGTTTAACAAACCATTCAGCCAAAAGTGCTGCGTTAGTGTTTGAATCATCTCCACCGATAATTACAACAGCAGAAATGTTTAATTTTTTACAAACAGCCAATGATTTTTCAAACTGTTCTTCTGTTTCAAGTTTAGTTCTACCAGAACCGATAATATCGAAACCACCTGTGTTTCTGTATGCGTCGATGAATTTGTCATCAAATTCAACATATTTGCCATCAATAATACCTGATGGACCGCCTAAGAAACCGTATAATTTGTTAGCTGAATTAGCTTGTTTCAAAGCATCATATAAACCTGCAATTACGTTGTGACCACCAGGAGCTTGACCACCTGAAAGGATTACACCAACGTTTCTAACACCTGCTTCTTTAGACATTGTAGAATGTTTGAAAGTAACAACAGGTTTTCCGTAAGTATTTTTGAATAACTCTTGAATTTGTTCTTGATCTCTAACTGATTGAGTAGCAGAACCTTCAACCATTTCCAATCCATTGATACCTTCAGCAAGGCTAGATGGAAGTTTTGGTTGATACTTTAATCTTTCGATTTGTAACGGTGAAAGTTTTTCCATATTTTTCTTCCTTATATTAAGTAATACCATTTACAACAAACAGTTTACTATAAAAACGAGAAAAAAGAAATTGAGAAACTTTAAAATAACATATCAAATATAATTTTCATGCTACAATATACCTATCAGTCAAAGGGAGAAATAGTATGGTTAAAAATAGAATTGGTATTGATGTTGGTGGTACAAATGTTAAATTAGCTCTTGTTAACGACAAAGGGCAGATTAAATATTCAAACTCTGTTCCTACACGTGCAGAAATGGGATATGAATACACTGTTGAAAACATCAAACAAGCTATATATGATTTATTAAAAGAAACTAAACTTGATACGAAAGATATTGAAGGTATCGGTTTTGGTTTTCCTGGACAAGTTGATTATAAAGCAGGTATTGTAAGAAATGCTCCAAATATTCCTGGATGGGTTGAAGTTCCAATCGCAAAATTAATCGAAGATGAATTTCATATTCCAACTCGTGTTGATAACGACGTAAGATGCGCAGCGTTGGGAGAACTTAATTACGGCGCAGGTAAAGGATGCGAAAACTTAATCTGTATAACAGTTGGAACAGGTATTGGTTCAGGTTTGATTATCAATGGGAAACTTGTTCGTGGAGCATCAAATGCTGCAGGAGAAATCGGCCATATCAAACTTCAAATGCACGGTGGACCTTTGTGCGGTTGTGGAGATGAGGGATGTTTGGAAGCTTTTGCATCAGGACCATCGATTGTTGCGATGGCAGAAGATTATATTAAAGGCGGCAAATCAGCAAAATTCAGAGAAATCGCAAATGGCGCACCTATCACACCGTACATTGTTTGCAAAGCTGCAAATGCAGGTGATCCGGTTGCACAAAGAATTTTTACAATTATGGGTGAATATATCGGTTTTGGAATGGCAAGTGTTGTAAATTTGCTTAACCCAGAAAAAATCATAGTCGGTGGCGGAGTTGCAGATGCAGGCGATTTTTTGATTAACCCATTAAAAGAAACTCTAAAAAAACGAGCTATGAAAATCGCAGGTTCAGCAGTAGATGTAGTTCCGGCAGAACTCGGAAACACCGCTGGAGTAATCGGCGCAAGCTTGTTGATTGAAAGTTAGAAAATTTACGAAAAAATAGTTTAAACAACAATAGCCACGCTATAATAGCGTGGCTATTTAGTATTTTGAGATTATATTATTCAAGACTCGTTTTATATAAAATTATTTTCGTATTCTCTTAAAAATTCGGATAGTTTTGTATCAAAGGCGTTTACAATTTTTTCAAGTATTTCGATTTTTATACTTTGTTTTAAATTTTCTATCCTACACAAAATAGCAGGGTCAATCTCTGCCTCTGTTGCAAATTTATTTAAAGATAAACCCTTTTCCAATCTCTTATTTTTTATAAATTGTCCTAAATTTGAATATTGCATTTATTGAGATTATGCAATATAATATTTTCAAAAGCATTGAGATTTCTCAATAGAGGAAAGGTAGTTATATGAGCAAACATAGAAATTTATTAGGATGCTTAGATACAAAGAGGCGCAGATGCAAAGTCGGTATCAAAGCAGCTAGGCAGCTAAGAAGTTATGCAGCTAAGATTTTTAATTACAACCACGAGAAATGGGGAAAATGTCATACTGAGGACAACAGTCCGAAGTATCGCATGGTTGGTAAAATGATATCAA
>CALEJY010000077.1 GCA_937898445.1 uncultured Candidatus Melainabacteria bacterium
TTACTATAAATTAAAAGAAAAGTGTGCTTAGTCTAATATGTGTTGAACTAGGACAGGTACTTGATTTTTTATTTTTACGGAGCATAATATAGATGTTGAGTGTATTTCATTCACATACAAATTAAATATCGCGGGATGGAGCAGTCTGGTAGCTCGTCGGGCTCATAACCCGAAGGTCGTTGGTTCAAATCCAGCTCCCGCAACCAATTGATATAAGAGGGTTTCAAAGATTTTGAAATCCTCTTTTTTAATAGAAAAAAGCTAAATTGTTCCCAATTTGTTCCCAATAAATTGTATCTATTATTATACTTAGTATTTATGTTATAATCACCCTATGAATAATTTTATTACCAAATTGTTTGAGCTAGATAACCAAGCTTTAGCTCTTTATCTTCAAGCTTTTGCTACTATAGCAATTGGCCTACTAGCTTGGACTACAGCTAGAGGACAAAACATTATTGCAGAAAAATGCTGCAAGAAGAGAGTTGTTTAAATTAAGGTATGAAAATATCTATCAAGAAGCAAATCTATTATTTTTAAGTTGTAATGTATTAACAGATGAATATGATAAAGCAAGAAATATAGAAAATAACCAAAAAAGAAAAGAAAAATTTGCAGACATAAAAAATAAGTATTTCGAAATTCGTCAAAAATTTTATAAAAAAATGGAGTTTAACAAGTTTTTACTCAAACCCAAAGACTTTGACAAATTAAACTCTTTTTGTGATAAATATTTAACTCATGTTCAAAATTACATAGAAGGGAAACAAGAAAATGAAATATGTAGAAACTATTATGTTGCAACATGTTTCAATGAACATTATGAGATAATTCCACAAATATTATCTTCTTATCTTTATCATGAAAACGAAAATAAATTATCTTTTTTAATTTATAAATTACAAAAATATTTAAAAACACATTGTTCTGAATTCCTTTTAGATTATTTTCCGTCAATTATGGATATTTTAGGCACAATACTACTGATTATTTGCTTATTTTTAGGTGTTTTATATAGTTTACTAGAATTTATTAAAGAGGTTTTAAAAGCTCCTATTTCACTAAAAAATGGGAAATTCAAATTCTCATTAAGACATAAATCAAAATATTTAAAAAGAAATAGACCATGGTCACTATAATAAAGATAATTTAAATCAGCTCATCAATAGCTAACTTACTCTTTTCATAAACTTCTGGCATAAGGTGAGCATAGGTATTCATTGTTACTTCAAAAGAAGAATGCCCCATTTGTTTTTGAATATAATTATTTTTTCTAAAGTTTTCGGCATATCTTTTAAATGTCAAATCACAAGGTAAATCTTCATATCCCCGTTTTTCAAGTATTCCTTTGGTAAGTTTAATTGCTTTGCCTATTTTATACTGGCTTGGGTGAAGTAATAGAGTTAGCAAAATATCTTTCATTTCACTATCTAAAATCGTATTATACTCTCCCTGTCTAGTTGATTTATACTTTGGAATAAGACAATCTGCATTTTCATGTTTTCTGTAGGATTGAATCCATCTGCGAAGAGTTCCGATTGAAATTGAGCCTAGAAAATTATATGCTTTGGGTAAAAATAATCCTGTGTTGTATAAATCTAGAAAATCTGAATCCGACTCTTTTATTGTTTTGTAATTTTTTCTTTTCTCAAGAGCGGCTTTTACAATGTTCATTCTATGATTTCGAGTAAGTTTGGCTTTATCTGTTACAAGTATTTCAGATTTGTAATTCAAAGGAACAAGTTCTGTTGATTTGTTTTCCGCTTCTCTAAGTTTTTGTTGAAGTTCTGGTTCTAAACTAGAAAACAAGATTTCATAAGAAATTCCTCCATTGACTTTTACTTCACGAGAGATATATTTGCTTTCAGGTTTATTAATCTCTAATCGTAAAGAACGAGTGCTTTTTAAACCTTTTGCCTCTGCTATTTCTTTTATATTTATATAACTATCTTTCATCAAGAAACACATTAACTCCGAAGATGATAAATTGGAACACCACTTCCGAGCTTTGTGTCCGTTTTGTATCAATTAAAAATTTTTTCAAAAAACTAAAAATTTCAAAATGGACTTTGCGGAAATAATCATTTTATCCGTACAACTCCCACTCGGAGCTAAAATGCAATAATAATCTAGTAAAACACCCAACTTTTCTAAATAATCATTCTAACCGTTCAACCTAAAAATGTTTAATTTGACCGTTTTGCTGAACGGATAGATTGATTATTTCCTACCCCTAAAATCTAGATATATTGCCAACTTTCCCAAATAATACTTCTATCCGTTCAAACCAAACTGGTCGTTAAAATAAAATGGGAACAATTGAGACTTTTTCTATTAAAAAAGAGAATTCCAAAATCTTTGAAACCCTCTTATATCAAATGGTTGCGGGAGCTGGATTTGAACCAACGACCTTCGGGTTATGAGTGAAGGTAAATAAAGTATTTTCAACGAAAAAACGCCCGTTTTAGCCCTCTTCAATCAAATCCAAATAGTATAAATTTGTATATAAAATGGACACAGAATGGACATGGAATTTTCTTTAAAAGTAAGGTAGTAATAGCATTCTAACCTCATCATTGCCTATTACATGTTACACCTATTTCTTCTATAATGCAACAAACCTTCCATATTAAAGTTATTAGGATAAGTCACTTTTGCACTTAGTTTATTACCTTCCGTGTCTATTAAATAAACAGCTCCGGTATTCTTAACCAAAAAACAATTCTCAATCGGAATGTAGGTTATCTTGTCAAAGATAAAGTCTGTAATCAATTTCTCTTGTTTTAATGAGTACAACGCATAATTACCATCATTATGCAGAGCTACAAATTCATTTGTTTGTTTCCAAGATAAGTATTCTTTATTGTTTTTCAATATTTCAATCATGTATATAATAATATCGCAGAATCTTAAAATAAAGGACAAAGAACTTGCTTTTTGTTTTTATTGGATTATAATACAATAAAGTATTGGATTGAGTAGCAAAAGAGGTAAACAGTGAACTATCTTAATAGAAATATAACACAAGAGCTTGAGCAAAGCATTGAAACACGTCCTTTAACATACTTAAATGGAGGGCGACAAGTTGGAAAATCAACTTTGTGTTCACATTTACCTGATAATATCAAAAGAAATCATATCACTTTTGATTCTCCGCTTGTTTTAGCAACTGCAAAATCTCAACCGGCAGCTTTTGTTGATAGTCTACCAAATGATATTCTAAACATTATAGATGAGGTTCAGTTTGCTCCAGAAATCTTTCCTTACTTGAAAATGAAAATAGATTCTAATAGGTTAAATGGCAATGACAAACAAAAATTCTTGCTTACAGGTTCTGCTAATCTAATGGCGATGCCTAAATTATCAGAAGCGCTTGTGGGTAGAATGTCAGTTTTGACTTTGTATCCGTTTTCTGCAAGTGAATATTATAACCTCAATAAATCTCTTACAGAAAGGTTATTTGATGAAGAATTAAGATTGTCTTCATTTGAAGATTTTAATATAGTAGAGGTTCTTAAAAATAGTACATATCCTGAAATAGCTACTGATGCTAAAATTGACCGTATAAAGTGGTTTGATAGTTATCTCACTACAATTTTAAATAGAGATATTAAATCCTTATCAGACTTAAAGAATCCTGAAATAATGGTAGCATTGTTATCATTACTATCAACAAGAACAGGTGGCTTGTTAAACAATACAGAAGTTGCTAAAGAGCTTGGCGTCGATTATCGAACTTATGAAAAAATGTTTGCGTTTGCTCTTAACAGTTTCTTGGTCTTCAATGTTAAACCTTGGGCCAGACCAAATAAGCTGAGTAAACGCTTTGTTAAATCTCCAAAATTGTATTTTACTGACTGCAACTTCCTATCATATATTATGAAACGTGATATTGATGAAATGTATGAGAACGATAAAAAAGCGTTTGGTCATGTGTTTGAAAACTTTGTAGCTACCGAACTTTTGAAGTCTGCAAAATTAAACAACTTAGAATTTTCACATTATAGAACGCAGTCTGGCAAAGAAGCTGATTTCATTTTAGAAAATGCTCAAGGCGATGTTGTTGGGGTAGAAGTAAAATCGGCAAAAGATATTGATAAAAAAACTTATTCCGGTTTACTTGAACTAAAAGAACTATGTGGCGATAAGTTTAAAAAAGGTATTATTCTATACACAGGTAATGATATCGTGCCACTGTCCGAAAAAATCTGGGCAGTTCCGGTTTGCTATTTTTGGAAAGAAGTAATCTAGTTTTTAAAATAAAGATGCAAAGAATGCAATTTTTCTGGGAAGTTTTTAGAAAAAATTTTTCTATATACTTCCCAGATTTTTTACATCTTTTGCATTCTATCCAATCCAACTATCTTTAATTTCAAAACCTATAAGCATATTTCTTATTCCTTTGATTGTTCCAGTCAAGTGTCTTCGTTGTAGCTTTTCATTTAATTTAGATTTTCCCTCTAAAACATAGTTCATTTTGTTACACCATTTTAAGTATATGCTATATACATCATATAATTTTGTGCTGTTACCAGTTTGTTCGAAACATTCAGATAAAAATAAACTAATATAATCGCATCCTTTTTGGTATTTTTCGTTATCAGACAATATACAAACTGGTGGATTCAAACCTTCTGCACGATAGGCCTTTAGTCCTTCGATACACCAGTTGAAAATCCCACTCAAAACATCTTTTTGGCATAATTTTTTCTTAAGATTTTTATCTTGTTCATCAAAACTAAAGTGCCTGTTGAAACTTATTA
>CALEJY010000078.1 GCA_937898445.1 uncultured Candidatus Melainabacteria bacterium
CCAAGCAATCTTTTCAGATTTTGCATTACGATCAAAAGAATAAGTAAATTTCATTACAACAATGATTTTATCTCCCTTAAATTCGTATGGAAGTGGTTCAAACTTACTATTCTTAATAAAAATCTTATTAATTTCTTGCTCTAAGTTTTCATTAAATCTTGAATATATTGGATCAGTATTTGTATTATTCTGATACGTTCTTGAAAGTATATTTCCATATTTATCAAGAACGACTGTTACATATGCAATTGCGTTGTGAGGCGGTTCATATCCGTCAACATTATTAGGGTGCCAGCTCTTTTGAACAAGTCTTTGTTGTCTTTTGAAATATTTATCCCAAGTTTTAAGTTTTACATCTAGAGCCGGACTTTCTTTAGCAATAATTAGCATTTTATATACCGAATCCGCTAAGGTTCCATCTTTTATTGCACTATATGATAATTTATTGGAATTATCTTTGAATGAAACTTGCTTCCCATTTGAATATGCAGTATTATTCACAACTGCAAAAGTTTTGTTATCAAGATTAATTTTCATTTTAGCAATATATTCATAATTTGCATCTTTCCTCTTTAATGAATAAGTTGCAATATTAGAATCAATATCAATTGTATCAATTTCGACTTCACTAACTTTACCATTTTCTGCCGTTATTGGTAGCCAAACTTCCGCATTTGCAGAATTAAAAATTCCAACCAAAAGTAATAATATAGCTGTTAATATTCCTTTTATTTTCATACTTTTCTTCTCCTTGAAATTTAATCGTTAAACCAATCTTCTGTAGTTTGAATATCTACTTTTGGTGCAGGTTTCGGTTTAGCTTTTACTGGTTGTACCGTTTTTGTTTGTGTCGCTGGTTTCTTTACAGTTTGTGAAACGTTATTATTAGTTTTTGTTTGACTAAATGTATTTTGAGTTTTAGCTTGTGGTACAGTTTTTGAACTTTTTGAACTGCTTGTTACTGCTTTGGGTTTAACATTTGATTTTTGTGAAGTAGCTCTATTTGTAGTAGTTGTAACTTGTTTTTGAACTGTTTGACTTTTGGTTTTTTCAACTTTTTTAGAATTACTTCCTGCTGTGTTAATCCCATAAAATATCATACAAACAATCAGCGTAAACAAAATCAAACAAATTGCCAAAACATTTGCAACGCCTAAATCATCTATTGTTTTTTTTAATTGTTCCATATTCCTACCATTTCTTTCTCTTATTCAAGTAATAGCTCCATTTTTCTTGTCCTGTTAAAGTTTGGTCTGCTTCTAAATCTTCCATAATTACACTATGGAATTCCAACGGTCCAAACAATGAATAGATATACAAGCAAACAAATACAAAAAGTATTATCGTTGTGTTTGCAAATGAATTCATACAAGATTTATCAAACAATGCAAAAGCATTAAACAGAGCATAAATTATATTCCAAAACCCAAGCTCTTTTTCTAATGACATTAGAGCAAAACCAATAAGCCCTAAGGCTATAAACAATGCAATCCACCAATTTATTGGGAAACTCCCAAATATTACAATATTAGATACTATTGCAGATGATGAAAATGGCATTTCTTTAAATAAAGCATAAGAACAGTAAAGCCAAAATATAATGAATGGTAAAATTATTGTGCCACTGATATATTTACATTTTAGTTCATTTTGAATTTGATTGTTGGTATTAACAAGTAGCTTTTTGAGTTTTGAGCCTGTTGCATCCATAAATTTTGCAAATAAAAACATTGGTAATACAACAAAAAGCTTTATTAGGATATTGATTAGAAATTGAATAGGTGTCCATAAGAATATAATGAATACTCCAATGCCAGAACCACATAATATCAATTTAAAAAAATCTTTTAGAAGTTTGTACACTAACCTTTATATCCTTTCTTGTAACCATGATTAAATCAGAACTTTTCGTGTGTTTTCAGAACTAAATGATTGGATGTTTTCTCCAGAAGCAGGAACTGCTCTATCTTTACCCCACGTTCTAATAGCATCTATTCGTTCTGGGTTAGTTTTTGATAATGGAACAACATTTGTAAAGTTTGAAACCAAAACTTGTTCCGTAATACTTTCATCTCCTGCCACAATTGTTTTATAGGCAATTTCTTTCACCGTGGATTCAATGTCAGCTCCAGAGAAACCGTCAGATAGTCCAACTAATTTGTCTAGCATTTCATCATCAAGAGTTTGATTTAAAAATTGTTTTGTATAAATGTTGATAATTTCT
>CALEJY010000079.1 GCA_937898445.1 uncultured Candidatus Melainabacteria bacterium
GGTACTTTGCCGGTGACACTTTGATGAGCTTGATTACAGGCAAATCTCATTCCGAAAAGAAAGCTGAAGCCGAAGAACAACAACAGGCCTTACTTGAAAATCAGCAACAAGCACTTGCAGGAATGCAACAACAAATGGCGCAACAAAATGCTATGCAATATCCAATCGGCGCAACAAATCCATTTGCAACTGCACAACCAACAATAACACCGCAACAATTGATGGCTCTAAAACAACAACTTTATGCCGGTGGCGCAGCTTCTCCAATGGATCAAGACTTTATGGCTATGGCAAGCGGTTTGAACAAAATAAATTATATGGGATAAGTAATTAATCGGTATATATTCTATACCGATTAATTATTAACATATTGTTACAAAAAGACAATTTTTAGATACAAAAATTTTTATATATTATATACGGGGAATTATAAAAAGGGAAAATTTAATATGGCTAATACAGACTTAACCCTAAGTCAAAATTTGCTATTGGCAAATTGGGTTAACGGGGTTGAAGAAGCTCCAAAAACAAATATATCAGAAGAAATCAGCTCCAATCTATTATTTGGAATACCATTGATGGTTGGTGCGCCATTATTGTTCAAAAAGCCTTATTCTGTTTGGATGGAACAAAAAGCACATCCAAATCTTAACTGGTCACAGGCATGGAATAGTGTCAGCAGTCGTAATGAAATGGAAAAGCAGGCGTTACAATATCTAAAAGATCCACAAAGCCGATTTAATACACTTAAAAACAAAAGTAGATTTTCTGCAATAAAAGGGTTGGAAAGTGATATTACGGCTGGAAAAGGCAATGCAAAGTATTATGATGAAGCTAAAAAATTAATTGCCGAAGCTAAATCTAAAAAAATGACAGGCAAAGAATTGAAAGCTCAACTTCAAAAAATCCATGAAGCAATGGCAAAAGGAGATTTAAAAGTTAACGCAGATATTCAAAAAGGTTTAATTAAGCCAACATCAAAACTTGACAAAGCCTCTCATTTTCTAAAATCAAAAACAGGAATTTACAAGGCAAAAGGCACAATTTTAAAAAGTGCTAAAGGTGCAAACGCTTTAAGACTTGCCTCAAAAGCCGTAAAAGGTTCTTGGATAATGGCTGCAATTGAAGGCGCAATGGAAATTCCTGATATTGTAAAATCTTATAAAGCCGGTTCTAGTCAAGGAAACAAGCAACTTGTAAAATCAACTACCAAAGCAGGTGCAAGCGTACTCGGCTATGCAGGAGGCGCAGCAGCAGCCGGAGCAATCGCAGGTTCTGTCGTTCCGGGATTGGGAACAGCAGCAGGCGCAGTTGTCGGATTTGTTGGCGGTATAATTGGCGGTGCATTAGCAAGCTGGGGCGCAGGCAAAGTTATGGATAAAGTTATGGGTGAAAAAGATTCCTTAAACAAATCAGAAGCCCAAGTTGCCAAAGAAGAAAAAGCTAAAACTCAAGCCGAACTGGCAACAAATTCATCAGAAGAACAAGAAAAACTACTCGCAGAAGTTTTAGAAAAAGCTCAAAACGAAGGTGGCTTTGATGATGAAGCGACTTTAAACGCATACCAAACATTGCTTGCAGAAAGAGAAAACGAATTAGGCGGAACTTCAACAACTTATGACAACGAAGAAGAACTCCTAAAATCACAACTTTCAGCACTTGCAAACTTGAATATAAGAGCGTAAACAGCTTTACAAATTGACAACAATTCTACAAAATGCTATAAAATTAGTATGAATAAAACTTTAAAAGTAGAAAAACTAAATTCTTTAAGAAATGAAATGACACATATATGGGGGTCAGCATTTATTCTTGGCGGAGGTTCAATGACACTTCTTTTCAACGAATATAACCCTGTAAAATATTTTTTTGGAATGTTAGGTTTTATTTTAACTATTATCATTTTTAACGCTTATTTTACAAGGCGTTCTGAAATGCAGCAAATGCTAAAAAATTTAGAGGAGGAGTAAAATGGACTATAATTTATTATCTCAAGTAACTGCATTAGTCGGTTTTATCGTTATTTCAGGTTTTGTTATTTATAAATACAACAAACAAAACAAGGATTTTAAAAAATTTTAAACACAAAAAGAACCGCTAAATAGGCGGTTCTTTTATCAAAATTAAACTATCCACATGTTCTTTAAACTGATGTTACATTAAAATCTCGTTCAGATTTGAATGAAGTGCAGTTCAAAACACTTTTCAAGAATTTTTCAATAGT
>CALEJY010000080.1 GCA_937898445.1 uncultured Candidatus Melainabacteria bacterium
GCCATATTTCTGCAGTCGCCGATTTGTTTTATGAAAGGGAATACGTTATTCTGTATATTTGAAAGCATTGCGTCTGGAGCAAAATTGTGAAACACATTCCACCTCAATTTATCATAATCACAGACAATACGCGGAACTTCACTAATAACACATTCACCTTTCTTAAAAACGGGACTTTCAAGCTTCACACCTAAAGCGTTTGCCGTAGCTTCGCGCTTGAGTTGATTGTCGTCAATAAGCTTCATGAAGAGCAAATATGTTATCTGCTCTAAAACGGTAATGGGGCTGGTAATACCGCCAGTCCAAATTATATCCCAAATTGCATCAACTTTGTTTTTTAGTGCGCCTGTGATCATATAAAATTTTACTGATTTTTAGTGCTAAATTTTAACGAATAAATAGTTATTATTATTTGAGATGTTTTTCCCGAATTCTACATTAATACAACCATCATTATACGTCGAAAGCGTTTTTCGTTCTATATATCCATTGCTAGTGTGTACTTCCCAACCTCTGGATTTTTGAGAATAGTAAGAGGAGACACTCGTATCTTTTTTACTACTATCAGAAATTATAGTTAATCGCGGATTAACTGTTGAAACAAAATCGTTGTCGTAACCAGATGCTCTTCCATGGTGAGATGCGATTAATATATCTGCATTTGATATTGAAGTTTCGAAAGATGGATTTTCATCAAAAAGAGCTCTATAATTTGCGCTTTCATTATCTCCTGTTACGACTATCTTTGTAGATGCATATTCAAATATAAAAACAGGCGATTGATTGTTTAAGTTGCTTTTATTGCATGACATAGTAGAAAAGCGTTTTATCGATAATCCGCCATAGTTTTCAGGATTAGATGGACTGTTTTGTTCAGTAACAGCTTCATTATATTTATTAGAAAAGTCTATATATTCTTCAAATAATTGTCGATCATCTTCACTTACATTTGCAGGAATGATATCTTCTCTCGTTAGGTGTTTTGGCCTCCATAATACAGATGGAGAGCGGGCAATTAAATTTCTTATATCATCTATATGGTCTTTATGTGGATGGGTTATAATTGCATAATCAATACTTTTTACCCCATAACTATTATAAAGATAGCGCAATGGACTAAAAGTTCTACCATTCTTAAAAGATCCACTTCCTGCATCTATCACAATATGTTTCCCATTCGGCGATTGTATATATACAGCACTTCCATGTTCAACATCCCAAACAATTAATTTTGTAGAGATCATAATGAATTCCTATTTTAACGTTAAAAATTGTTCAAATAAAACTTTTGCGTAATATTTACCATGTTTTTTTACAAGGAAATTACTAAATACGATTGGGACCAAGTAAAAAAACGTAAAACATGCAAATAAAATTGTGTATTTTGATTCGTTTGATAAATTAAAACATATAATTGTGCAAATCAACGAAAATAAAAAAGAAATAAAAGATCTTCCTATGAAATTTCTAACAAATCCGTATTCAATATTATGGTTTAGCAACATCTTGTTTCCTCTTAAAACATTCCTCATTTGGGAAACAGCTATTGCAATTAACTTTTTGGCTACTTCGGGATTTTGATTTTCCGAATATGCATCTTTCAATTTTATACCAAATTTAATTTCAATTTGTTTTCGGATGTTTTCTTTTATAGAAAAAGGGAGTTCGGAATCGGACAATAATAGCATTATCGTGGTTTGCATATTGAGTTCATCTGCAAAATAAAAGCGTTGAAAAATTTCTTTTGCAACAAACCTGTTTATCAGAACCATCAAAAAAATTACAGCAGGAATAAACGAAAGTCTTGATAAAAGTATAGAATAATTTCCTAAAGCAATTATACAGTCAGAATATTTTTCTGTTAATAAAAATATAAACGTTATGAAAGGAATAATTGTTAACATCGTCGGGAATAGCCTAGCTTTCAAATAATACATGTTCAAAACCTATAAATTTTTTTACCAACGTCAATAACGAAACTATAGTTTGATTTTACTTTTGTAAAATTTCGTCCTGTACGTATCCCATTCGGGGCGTTGGTCTACAATTTCACTATCGGCAAATTTGAGGAATTTGCAACGATCTTGCGATAGAAATTTGCGTAAATGATATTTCCAAAAGCAATTAAAATATCGCATGGATGATATGACTTTTTAGTCGTTTATTATAAAAAATTTAACAAAATTTATTTGCGTATTTAATTTAGGGTAGACTTAAGCTTTCGTATTATATTTGTTTGCAATTTGCCGAGTGGGGGATTTGCATTTTGTAAGTCATCGATTCGCAATATAATGCAAAAATACAACCTTTCAAAATGGGACATTTCCCATTGGTTTTCCTCTATAAAAAGCCTTCGAACTTCGATTTTTAGGGCATTCGTGGGCTTGTTATTCAAAAAAAGTGGGACATTTCAAAAATACCATTCGCTCCGACAAACAACCCTGCCGAACGTCCCTGCCGTGTTGTTTGGGTGAATAGATTCCTTTTAGCCCCCCGTATCACTCTGCCCGTTTATAGTTCACCGCAGGCAAATAGGATAAATAGGAAAATAGAATTATACTCTTTCTTAAAACTGGATGAGGTATTTTTTGCTAATATTTCGCAAGGCAAAAATGGGAAGGGGTTGGTAAGGATTTTGCTGAAATTTTGGTATATTATTAGCAAGTTACGAAACGTTTCGCTCTTCGTCAAAGATT
>CALEJY010000081.1 GCA_937898445.1 uncultured Candidatus Melainabacteria bacterium
GTTTACTGTGTTTTTCCATTCAGAATGAGATGATACTTTGTGAACTCCCATACTCAAAAATCCGACAGTCGGTTTGATGATAAATTGTTCAGGAAAGTCTGAAATGTCTATTGTGTTTAATTCATCTAGTGTAATTTCTTTGAAAAAGAAGTTTGGATAAATTGGTTTAATCCCTTTTCTAAATTCAAACTTGTTTTTGCAAAGGTTGATTAATCTTGCTAAATCAGTGTTTTGAAAATTCTTTAGAACCCAGTTGATAGAGTTTTCAGAGTTTGAATAGACTTTTACACTGTTTTTTGCAGTGTTTTCGTCGATTAAATTTAATTTGTATTCTGATGAATAATCTTTTGCGAGTTGGTTTGAAAGTACTTCAAATTGATTTTTTTCTAAAGTTTTTAGCATTAAATCTGAAATGTATGGGGCTTCTAATATAAACATATTTATCCTTCCTTTTTTCTTTAATTATATTATAAACACGCAAAAAATTTTTTTAGGAGTTTTATTTATGCTATGAAAGTTCAAAACTATCTAATTTCAAAGACTTCTCAAAAGTTCGTTGATTATTATGGTGGAGCAATTCGTTTGAGTAATGCAACTCCATATACTGTTGATGAGGTAATAATCGGCAGAAAAGGCAAGCCATTTGGGAAGGTTACGACATTTAGAGATAGCTTTGGAAGAATTACCGAGCGAGCTTTTAATATTAAACAAAAACCTTTAAAAAACAGAATTTATTCATACAATGATGGAATTGTTGGTGATAATGAGTATGTTGAGATAAAAACTGTCAAAGAATTTACCTTAAAACGTAAGTTTATAGATTTATATAGAAAATATCAAAAGCAATGTGCCAATTTAGGAATAAGAACGACTTTATGGGATAAAGATAAGGTGCAAAATAATTTTGTTGCTAAAGATATTAATAATGGGAAAAAGACAATCTCTATAGCAACTATTGAAAGTTTGGGGAATTTTGAAGGAGAACATTACCACGAATTAAAAGAGTTTCCAACGATTGTTAATGGGAAAATTGAAAAAGGCGATGCTAAAAGAATGTCGTTTGTTGTAGATAAAAATAATGATGTTGTTGAAAATTTAGTTTTTACAGATAATGCAAAAGCTCCTAAAAATGATACTTTTTTAGGATTTAGGTTGATGGATTTGCAAGAATTTAAAGAACCTATAACCAAAAGATTTTTGCGTGACAGAAATATCGATTACTTAGACTACACTATTGATACAGGATATATGACAGATGATTTTTCAGAAACTAGGTTGGGTTCATTTACGAATGGGAAAATACTTTTTAATAAACTATATCCTTTTAAATCTAAAGCTCAATTTGTATCAACTTCTCGTCATGAGGTTGAACATGGTTGGCAATTTTTCTTAGATGCTCGAAATGGTGGGAAAAGAGGTGAGTATATGGAGCATTTAGGATGTTTGTTTGGACCGATAGAAAACAGAAAATTGAAAAAAGAAGCAAATAATTATACAAAATCTTTGGATACTTATGTATCTTGTGAAGTCGATTATAAAAGATATCGAAAAAATTATATTGAGATAAAAGCTAATAAAGCTGGTTCAGAAGCCAAAAAAGAATACATAAATCAAGGCCAAGAAATCCGAAAAGAATTTAAACATATTCCGAAAGAGTTTTTGTAAGAGGTAAAAATATACTTCTTAATCTTCAAAGATTGTTTTCGAAAATCTTTAAAGTTGTAAAAAAAGAAAAAAGAATTTTAATAAAAAGGTATTTTATTTCTCTTTTATTATATTATTAGCGCAACATTCTTTCGGTATATACCGCAACTTTATTGCGGTTCAACCGAAGCATTCTTTTGGTACTATCTTCTCAAACCGAAAGAAAATTGCGGTTAAATTATTACTTATTTGCACAAATAAAAAGTCCGAGAACCATTTAGTTGTCGGACTTTTTATACGGAGCAGCAGGGATTTGAACCCTGGATGCAGGTTATACCCACATAACACCTTAGCAGGGTGCCGCCTTCAGCCACTCGGCCACTACTCCAGTTCTTTATTCAATTTTCGCAATCCGAAAACTGCGACATGTGCATAAATTTATATTAACATAAATATTTTATTTCGTAAAGACTTTTTTATTTTTTGCTATATTCTTGACGATTGGTGCTAAATAGAGTACAATAGCATTACTGAAAGGTAGAGAGTAAAATGATTGAAATGAAAGTTATGGGCATTGCCCTTGATACAAGAACAGGTTCTCCAATCGTTGTTCTTCACGATAAAGAAAATAGAAAAGCTTTGCCGATTTGGATTGGTTCAGCTGAAGCCAGTGCGATTATTAGAAAAATTGAAAATCTTTCTGTTGCACGACCAATGACACATGATTTGATTATTAATATTATTGAAAAAACAGGCTATACGCTTGATAAAGTCGAAATTAATGATGTAGAAAAAGATACTTACTACGCAACTTTATTCTTGGTGAATGAAAATGGCGAAACTTTGGAAATCGATTCTCGCCCATCAGATGCAATTGCGGTTGCAATAAGAGTTGATGCGCCAATATTTGTTACGGCAAACGTAATCTCAAACGGCTCTGTTTCAACGGATTCTGCAAAAGACGAAGAAGAAGCTCAAGAGTTCAAAAAATTCGTTCAAAGTATCAAACCTTCTGATTTTGCGAAATTAATGAAAGATAACGACCATCACGAAAGTGATCAATAATTTATAATTCGTTAATCATTTTGTATATAAATTTTAGTTTCTCATTGTCGAGTGTTGGGAGCTTTTTCTCAATATCTTCAATGAGAAATTTTTTGTCTAAAAAATGTGAATACTTAAAAATATCTTCATAAGATATATCAAGACTATCAAGGATTTTTTCAAGTGTTTCAAATGATGGATAATTTCGCCCGTTTTCTATTCTGCTCAAGTGTTTTGGATCAATTCCGACAATTTCCGCCAATTTGTCTTGCGTGAATTTTCTTTTTTCTCTAAATTCTTTTATCCTCATGCCGAGCAGTTGCTTTTTGGAAAACATCTTATCTCCCTTTTTCTTACTTATATCCAAACAAACATATCTTTGTAACTATATAAATATAGATATACTTGACAAAAGGTGATAATTAATACATAATGGTGACATGTAATAATAATTGATGGCGAAAAAGGTGATATTAATGAGGGGCTACAAAAATCAATATGCTGGATTTACACTTGCGGAAGTTTTAATAACTTTAGGGATTATTGGTGTTGTTGCAGCGATGACAATACCTACACTTATTTCTAAATATAGGCATAAAGAGTATGAAACAAGGTTTAAAAAGGCTAATTCAATGTTAGCGCAAGCAACTTCGGATTTGCCTATTGAGTATGGTAGTTGTGATGCAAGTAATGCTCAAAGTTTAAATGATTATATTTTTGGCAAGTTAAAAAGTGTAAATTCAGGCTCTTTGCGCTCAAATGATATAAGTTATAAAGACAAATTTAAAACTTATTCTTTGCAGAATACAACATCTGTTATTCATCCGAATTGTTTTGATAGCAGTGCCAATCAGGGGGCTTATAATTATATAGTTACTCCTGATGGAATAACATTCTCTTTTTGCACTAATAACTCTGTGGGAAATTCCATAAGCGTAGATATAAATGGTGTAAACAAAGGTCCAAATGCTTTCGGGCATGATTTATTCTTTTTTAGAATATTGCCAGATGATTGCAAACTTTCCTATTGGCAAAGTCAATGGCGAGATTGCACGGATGACGAAAAGTGTGATGAGTATTTTCAATGGACAGATGGAGTTTGTTCAAAGTCATCAAAGGCTGGTGATAATGGCTTTGCCTGTACTTCCTATGCAATTGCAAACAAATGTCCGGATGATGACGGAAAGGGTTACTGGGATTGTTTGCCTTAATTTGTTAAAAATGTAAAGATTTTTATGAAACCTGAAATTGTATAGATTTTCAGGTTTTATAATTAGTAAGGACTAAATTATGATAAACGGAATTGATAGAATACAACCGAATAATATTTTCAAGGTCAATCCGGTTCAACTGTTTGAAAACAATCGTCAGAACAGAACCGAGAATAATCCGTTTAATTCTGGGCTTTTTGCACAACAGACAAATGAGAGTTTTAATTTGAACCACCCAAGAACCGCCGGTGGTGCGCAAGCTAATAATTTGGATTTGCTTGCTTAATATTTTGTAATAAATTCTGAAATTTTGGCAATTTCTTGTAAATAAATTACTTTATATAAATACAGGGAAATTATGGGGTAATTTACTATGGGAATACAAAAGTTATTGGGAATTGGTGCTGCTCGCCAGACGCAAGGGGTTACAAATCCTTATCGCACCAATTACAGCGGAAATAATTTTATAAAAAATACTTTCAATTTTGGTGAAGCAAATCCAAACAGACCTGACACAAGAGTTGCCGCAAACGCATTGGGCGATCCCCAACAAGGTTGTAATTTGTATTGTTTAGTCTAAGAAAGTAAAAAATTGTTTTTTGTATTAGTACCGTAAACGAGTTTTGTCGCATTGAATGTTGGGGTAAAACTATAGATTTTCGGTGCTTTTTTCTTAAATCCGCAAAGTCCGATAATTTTTTCTTCATCATCGTTGAATAGTTTTTTGAGAAATTCCATAATAATACACATCCTTCTTTTTTATTGTATAATGTATTTAATTACAGAACGAGTAAAGTCAATAAAAGGAGAAATATTATGGCACAAAAAATTTCAAAAGATATGAACATTATGGAAATCGTACAAATTTGCCCTGAAAGCGTTGCAGTATTCCAAAAATACGGTTTGGGTTGTATCGGATGTGCAGCAGCACATTTTGAAAACCTTGAAGCAGGTGCAAAAGTTCACGGTTTTGACCCAGATGCAATGGTAGCAGATATCAACGCATTGATTGAAGACTAGTTTTTTCATATTATATAAAAAATCCTCTCTGAAAATTGGGAGGATTTTTTTGTGTGGACTTTAGATGATAAATTAGTGAAACGTGAAAAGTCCATATCAAAAGCAGTTAGGAAGCTAAGAAGCAAAGCAGCTAAAATTAAAA
>CALEJY010000082.1 GCA_937898445.1 uncultured Candidatus Melainabacteria bacterium
CATCATTTTTCAATTCATCATAATGATCAATACTTAGTTTAAAAATTATTTCATTTGCGCTTTCTTCTTGTACTCGTTTCAAAAATCTGACTTTTTTCTCGTTTAAAAAAGTTCCGTTTGTAAAAATGCAGACATTGGAACGTTTCAAACATAATCTTAAAATCGCATTGAAATCAGGGTGTGTCATCGGTTCTGCACCTGTTAAATATATACACTGAATATTTTCTTTTTTAGTATCTGCAAGAGCCATTTTTACTGCATCTATTGAGATAAAATCTTTAACGTTTTTGGTTAAAGGGAAATCTATGTAGCAGTGTTTGCAGCGTTGGTTGCAGTTTTTTGCAGTTAACTCAATAAATAAATTATTTAATTCTTTTAGCTGGCATACCGGTGTTTGAAAAATTGCATTTGTCATATAATTTTAACTCCTTTTTTATTTAAGATTATTGTACTTTTTAAAAATAAGAGTTAAATTCTCCGACAGGGTAATTATTTTTTGAAATCGTTAGCTTTTTTATCTTCCAACCATTTGCTCATAATATAATGTTCGTAGCTCAAAGCGTAGTTGTAGAGTGCGTTTACCAACACTCTGCCGCTTTCTGATTTGCCGACTATTAAAAAATCGTTTGATTTGTTTTTCGCAAGCATGATTTCTTTATGTACAATTTTATCGATATTGTTTTTCGGATTTTTGTTTATAACAAGGTCAATCCAGTCACAAAGGATTTTTGTACCTGTGGCTTTGTTGGAAGTTATGTCGTCGTTTCTTGATTGAATATATTTTGAAAATTCACCTAATATCATTTTAATCCCTTATTCAAACGGAGTTGTTGCGGCAAAGCAGATTATATCCGTAATTCCGTTTTTTGCAAATTCTTTTATCATTTCTTCAAAAGTTGAACCGGTCGTACAAATATCATCAATTAGTAATAAAGTTTTGTTGTGGTAATTGCTTTTGTCGACTTTGAAAGCTCCTGACAAATTCTGCATTCTTTCTGCTCTTTTTAATTTGTATTGCGGTTTTGTGTTCTTAATTCGTTTGATAATATCCGTGTTTAGAGGCTGAGAAGTTAGTCTTGAAAGTTCAATTCCGACCAAATTCATGTGATTGTATTTTCTCTTTTTCTCTCTTTTTGGAAAAATCGGAACCGGAACGATTTCAAATTCCGAAATCCCCTCTATTTTGTTGAGGTATTCTGCCATAAATTTAGCAAGATAGTAGGCTAAATCTCTTTGGTTATGGTATTTTAGGCCTCTAATTAATTTTTGTAGATTTTTGGAATAAATTCCGGCACAATAAACTTTTTTCCCTTCGACAATTCGATTAACTCTGATTGGTAAAAAATCCATGTCGTCAAAACATTTTGAACACATTTTCACGGCTTCGTTAGAGCTTCTGCAAAAATAACATTTCTTTTTATAAATCCAGTCTAGAAGTGATAAAAGTTTCTGTATCATAATAAAATTATATAATAAACACCATATTTGAAAAAATTATGAAATATGTCAGCTCTGCGGTTCCCTTTGTTTCTCACAAGGGGCGAGGGAAAAGAAAAATAATTGATAATATGAACCAAAATATCTTTAACGATATGGACTTTTCACTTCTTACTTTTCACCATTCACTAAATATCCTATAGCCTCTATGCCTCTTTGCATCTAGTCCGCTTATCTACAACGGTAATTTAATACAAAATTCTGTTTTGACGTTTTCGACACTATCTACGGTGATTTCTCCTCCGTGTGATTTGATTATTTGTTGAGATAAATACAATCCCAATCCTGTGCCGATTTTACGGAATTTTTTCGCTGCTGAATAATATTTGTTGAATATTAGTTTAACTTCTTTTGGCGGAATTCCTTGTCCGTAATCTATTACTGAAATTGTTATATATCCCGGAATTTCACCTGTTTTTATGTCAATTCTGTCTTTTGTATTGCTATGAGAAATCGCATTGGATATCAAGTTTTTTATAACTCTTTCCAACTGCATCGGGTCGGCAGTTACTTTGATATCTCTTGTTGGGGTGAAATGTATTGTTATTTTTGAACTGTTGGCAATCGGTTGAGTACTTTCAACAATGTTTGAAATGAAATTGTTAAGCATAATGTTTTCTTTCAGCAACTTTATGCCGGTTTCTTTGATTTTGTATGTTTCAAGAATGATTTGTACAAGTTCAACCAATTCTTGGTTTGATTTTTTCATATTAAGAAGTGCCACTTCTTGCTTATCCGTAATTTCTCCAAAAGTTCCGTTTAGCAAAAAGTTGATTATATTTGATTCTGCGACAATTGGAACTTTCAGGTCATGGGTTAGAGTTGCGACAAAATCTTCTTTTAGCGTTTCAATCTCTCTTTCGGTTGTAACATCTTTTATTAGAATGACGTAACGTTTTTTGTCATCATCAAGAGAAAGTTTTATTGTGTGCATAATAAAATTATTTGTTGGAGTGTGTTTGATAAAAACATCTTTGTTTTTGATGCGTTCAATTGGCGTGTCATCGCTAATTTGAATATATTCAAATATATTTGAACCAATGATATCTTGCCCTTTTGCGCCAAACCATTCAATAATTTGTGGGGTTGCTCGTAAGATATTATGTTTGTCATTGATGATTAAAATTCCGTCAGACAAAGAATTGATAACAGATTCAAGGAGTTTGTTTTGGCGCATCAATTCGTTTTGGTATTCAACAATCATTTTTTCTCTGTCGTTAAGTGTTTCTACCATTCGGTTGATACTGTCT
>CALEJY010000083.1 GCA_937898445.1 uncultured Candidatus Melainabacteria bacterium
GCTTCTTTTTTTTTTTTTTCGCAATTTAAACATATTCTATAATGGAGGAAATAATTATGGAAAATGATTTAGACGCACTACTATTAGACGCACTACTAGATGAGTATGATAGATTAACGGAGGATTTATATTTCTGTAAAGCAGACTTATCTAAAAGACGTAAGTTGCTTGAAAGAAGATTAAGTGTTCGTAGATCAATCGAAAATTTAATTGCGACGGATAAGGCATTATCTAAGTAATTTCTTAAACTAAGGAATCAAACACGGTTCCTTAGGTTTTATGTTTTAAAAAAGGAGAAAAATAAAATGATTAAATATTATAATGATTATTCTTATGTTTTGAAAGAATATGATGAGAATGGTGTATGTAAAAAAAATATAGAATTTGTTTCTGATGCAGAGGCCTATGAATATTTGAAGGAAAACAATTATGAATGAAAAATGGTATTATTTATATTCTATATGCCCTATTTGTGGAAATATGAACCAAACCAATGCGAATAAATATCCATATCTTTTTTATAATGAAGGATATTATGATATACAATGTCACGAATGTGGCTATGCATATAAAGGCAATATTAGAAAATCAATGATTTCTGGATGGACTAGAATGGAGTTAAATAATGTTAAATAAAAGTAGTATTTTAAAAATAATAGGAGCATCTTCAATATTTATTGGCGGTTTTATAGTAGGAAAAATTGCTAATAAAAAGCCAGAAACTAAAGGATCTATTGTTGTAAGTAAATCTACTAAAAATCAAGCAGAACTATATTTGCAAATAAATACAAATATTGATGATTTATGCTCCGAAAAATATGTTATACTAAAAGTTATTAAACAAAAGTATAATTTTGCGAAAGCTTAATTACAAAAAATACATGTCTTATAATGAAAGTAACTGTTATTATTTAGGAGGATAAAACAATGAATGAAACAGATTTACAAAAAATAGAAGAAGGTTTTGCCCAAACAATAGATGTGTATAATTCTATTGGGTTAACTGAGCCTGATAAAACAAAGTATTTAGGAATAATGCAAAAAGAATCTAGTATTATTTCAAATGAAGAAAAACGTAAAGAAGATTTAATTTTTCAAAAAGAAAGATTTGAATTAGAAAAAGATCATAAATATTTTGAAGAAAATCTAGCAAAAGAAAAACTTAAACAAGAATCAAAATGGCATGATGATGAATGTACTAATAAAAAAGACATGTTCGAATATCAAAAAAATAAAGATAAAAATGATTATGATATTCAGAAATTGCGTTTTGAATTGGATAAGCAACGTTTAGATTTTGAACAAAAGGATCTAGAATTTAAAAGAGATCAAGCGAAAAATGAATCAAAATATCGTTGGTTGACATTTGGAATAACTACTGTATTAGGATTTGCACAATTTGTTATGTCATTATATGTTTACAGGAAATTAGCCTATACGAATCTAAAGCTAATATATTGTGATGAAGGTAGACCTACTACTGATTATAAAGATGCAATCAAAAATGTTCAAAATATGATTAAAAAATAAAGTACTTATCAAAGTTTAAGAGATCAAACATGGTCTCTTAGATTTTATAGTTTAACACCGCAATAATTTCATATTTTATAATGAAAAGGAGAAAAGATATGAATTTCAAAACTGTATCTAGTATCGGGCAATTAATTTTCGCAGGAATTGGAGCTATTGCTGCAGTTGCGAGTACTATTGACTCTATTAAAAATGGAGATAAGCGTGCTGCAATTACAGGAACTTATGCTGGCAAATCCGCTGTAGATGAAACTGCTAAAAGATATAATAGAACATTAGGTGGATATATAATAGAAGAACCTGATCAAAACTAAAAGTATTGAGTCTTACATAGACTCTTGCTTTTTTTTTGTATAAAGGTATTGGAGAATCAATGTATTTAGATTTTATATTTAAAATTGCAGCCTATATAGAAAAACATTATTCAGAGCCATCTATTACTATGAATAAAAAGAAATTTTATAAACGATCTGCTGAATGTTTTATATTAAATAATGCCATTATTAAATGTTTAGATAATCAAAATGAAAATCCATTAAGTATTTTTGATAATCTAATATTAGAGAATATATTGGCTTATAAAGAATGCGTTCAATTAGAGAGTAAGTATTTGCATTTAATATTTATTAATGCATTAATGGCTGTTAGAAATTTTATTTTAGTTAACGAAAAGGAGTTAATATGAACGAAACTAAAAAAGTACTTCCTATTATATTATCAATAATAGGATCATTAGGAACTATTGGTACCGCTGTGCTAGTAGCAAAGGAAACACCAAAAGTTCAAGAAAAACTTAAAGAAAAAAAAGATATTTCAAAATTAGAATATTTAAAAATATTAGGGAAAGGATATTTACCAGCAATATTAACTGGAGCAGCTACAATATCCTCAATAACAGCGTCAACAATTATATCTAAAAAAACAGAAGCATCTTTAATAGCTACTACTGCTGTTTTAAGTCAAGGCTGGAATAAATACAAATACAAAATCAAAAATGTATTAGGTGTTGATGGAGAGAAAAAAATAACTGATTTAATATCAAAAGATGAGTATAAAGAACAATATAAAAATATAACTAAAGAAACTAATCCTAGAAAACAGCTTTATTGGGAAGAGCATATTGGTTTTTTTGAATGTGACCCTGTTGATTTTATGTCGGCTTTAAATGACTTAAATCAACGTCTTCATTCTCCTGATCCAGATATTAATGGAACATTCTATTGGACAAGTTTAATGATATTTGTACAAGATGCTAAAGCTAAAGTGTTTAATAAAAAAGCTTTAGAAGGATGTAAAAATATCGGATGGACATCAGACTATTTATTAGAAGCATATGGAGCACAGTGTGTATGGGTTCATCCTAACTACACCAAAGTAATTGATAAAAGTACAAAAGAATTGAAATATATTAAAGTGGATTTTTGGGAAGAACCAATTATTCTTCAAGAAAGTGAAATGTCTAGATTACATTACAAATCTAGAAAAGATTTTGAACATGAAGCCGAAATTGATGAGCATTTATCTTATTATATAGATGAGGATATTGTTAGAGAAAAACCAGAATGTTCATTGGAAAATGATGATTTAGCGCATTTAATACCTAGTCAGCAAACTGATATTTTAGAAGAATTATATAGTGACGGCTCTAATCCAAATGCACCAGAAGAAAACAATTTGAAAGTAACTCTTCCGGACGAGCATACTATACCAGAATAAAGGAGAAAATGATGAATAATCCATTAACATATATAAAGCCTTTTATATCAAAACATGAACCAGAAATTTTAATGTCGATGGGAATTGGGGGAATGATATTTTCACTAGCATGGGGTATAAACGCTAGTTTTAAAGCGGCTCGTGCTATTGACAAATACAAAGAAACTTATGGAAAAGATAAGTTGGCAATAAAAGAAACTATAAAATTAACTTGGAAATTATATTTACCAACAGTATTATCTGTTGCAGCATCAGTTCCATGTATAATAATGAGCAATCGAGTATCGAATAAACGCTATGCAGCAATAGCAACTGCATATACAATATCGGAAGCTGCTCTCCAAGAATACAAAGATAAAACTAAAGAAATTGTTGGTGAAAAGAAGACTAAACAAATAGAAGAATCTATATCTGAAGATAGGGTCACTAAAACTTATACGGGTGGCAATCAAATAATATTAACTGGAAATGGTGATAGTTTATTTTACGAGCCATTATCAGGAAGATATTTTAAATCAAATTGGAATGATATTTTAAGAGCGGCAAATGAATTAAATGCTCGGGCCATTTCAAATATGTCTGGACAAACGACATTAAATGATTGGTTTGAAAAAATAGGACTTGAAACCACTGAAATCGGAGAAACTTTGGGTTGGGATTTGATGAATAATTCAACAGATTTAATCGACATTTCAATAAGTTCACATATTACAAAAGATAATATACCATGTGGCGCTATTTATTATAATAGGCAACCAATAACATTACAAGAATAATTTATAAAATAAGTTCGCAATAAATACATATTATATAATGGAAGAAATTCCAAATGAACAATATTAGGAGGAATTAATAAATGGATAACAATACTGTTCAAGAAACTGTTTCCGCAACAACTAATGCTGTTGCTACCACTTCTGGTATGAGTGGAAAAACCAAGATTATTATTGCTGCTTCTACCGCCCTTGCTGGCGTTGGAGTTGGAGTATTTTTCTTAGTTCGCAAGCTTCATGCAAAGAAGAAAGCTTCACAAAAAGTTTTGGAATCAAAGTAATTGAATATATTTAATAAAAAACTATTACTAAATATAGTTCATTTAAATTATTAAACTAGGAATCGTCTAAACAACGGTTCTTAGTTTTTTTTTACGAAAGGATATTTTAATTAATGGAAGAATTTAAAACGAACTCAAATGCATCAAAAGAAGAAAAACTTCCAGGACCATCAAAAGTAGCACCGATAACGACTAATGTTAAGATAAAAAACAATCAGTCTGAAAAGAAACCATTTAAAAAATTCTTTGCAGAAGATGCTAAAACAGTTGGAAGTCATGTTGTAGAATCGGTAGTCGTCCCTAGTTTGCAAAAATTATTAAGTGATGCAGTTAAAGGGGCTGTCGACTGGCTTATTTATGGAGCACGCGGATCGAATAACCAACGTTCTGGAGTAGGAACAGTGTCATATTCTTCATATTATCGTCAACCAAATACTTTAAATGGTCCTTATCAACCAGTAGGAACTACGCAAGGACAGTCAATGCAAAAACCAAATGCTTTAACTGTTAATGAAATAATGTTTTATGATAGAGGCGAAGCTGAAAAAGTTTTACAATGCTTATGCGAAAGTTTAGAAAGATACGGAACAGTTGCAGTTGCAGACTTTTATGATTTGGTCGGCCAACGTTGCTCATATACTGATCAAAAATATGGATGGTATGATTTAAGGCCCGCTCAAATAATTAGAGCATGCGATGGGTATATTATCCAATTTCCAAAAATACAACCAATAGAATAAAGGAGAAAATAAATGAATAATTTAACAAAAGCATTCTCAGAAATTAAATTCTGGGGTACACAACATAGTCCAGAACTATTAATTGCTAGTGGAATAGGATTAGCATTAAGTTCTGTTATTTTGGCGTGTGTAGCTACGAATAAAATAAAGCAACCAATTGAGAGAGCTACTATTAAAATCAAAGATACGCATGCCGCAATGAATGATTCTTATAAAATTCAAAATGGATTATATTCTGTTGAAGAAGGAAGAAAAGAATTAACAAAAACATATTTAAAAATTGCTGGAAAACTGCTATGGACTTATACACCAGCTATATTAACTTTTGGTTTATCAGTATCGTGCATATTAGGATCTCATAAAATAATGAAGGGACGCAATATTGCATTAGCAGCTGCATATACTACATTAGAAAATGGATATAAAGCTTATAGAAATAGGGTTAAAGAAAAACTTGGAGAAGAAGCAGAAGATGCTTTATATAAAAATATTACAACAGAAACAAAACAAGTTCAAGATAAGAATGGTGAATTGAAATCTACAAAAGTTAATATTCCACACTTAGATCAAAACTCGAATCCATATTCTGCATTATATACTTGCGGAAATCGTGGATGGGAAAGAAATGCCGTTTTAAATTATGAATTTTTAATGACACAACAATCATATTTAAATAGAAAACTACAGGCTCAAGGATTTTTATTTTTGAGCGATGTTTATGACGCTTTGGGGTTTGATGCATCTATGTTGGGAGCTGATAAAATCAGAGCATCTCATATTTTAGGATGGATATATGATTTGAAAGATCAGAGTAGAGACAACTATGTATCGTTTGGATTAACAAATCCTAATGATATTACAAAAACAAATGTCCAAAAACAATTAGAATCTAATGAACCTAGCTTCTGGCTTGAATTTAATTGCGACGGTGACATTTTAAATCTAAATAAAGATCCAAATAAGAAAACATTCAGTAATTATGCGAAGGAGGGCTGCTGTTAATAGATTATAAATTTATAGAAGCCATTCTCACTGTTATATTCGGCGTATTAATGTTTATATTAGTATGCTTGTTACTATTTTAAAGGAGAAATATAATGAAGGTATTAAAAACTATATTAATAGTTGTTGCTGGTGCTAGTTGTGGACTAGCAACTGGATATTTTATAGCAAAGAAAAAATATGAGAAAAAAGCAGATGACGAAATAAACTCTGTTAAAAAAGCTTTTAATGAACATCTAGATGAATTAAAAAAAGATAATAAATTAAAAGACATTCCTATGACTAGAAATGGTTATAGCAAAAAAAAAATAGCAGAAAATAAAATTAAAAAAGAAACTAGTAGAGAACCATTACCGACTGATCCAGTGATGAATAACTATAAAGATTATTCATCTCCATATAGATCTTCGGCAAAACCTAAATCAACGAAAGGAGAGAAAGCGCCATCAAAAGATAGACCCTATATTATTAGCCCAGACGATTTCATGGCATCATCATATGAATCTTCTACATTATTATATTACGCAGATGGAGTTTTAGCAGACGACGATAATAATGTTATTAGTTCATATGAAGAATTAATAGGCCCCGAGGCATTAAATAGTTTTGGGCAATATCAAGAAGATACTGTTTTTGTTAGAAATGATAAACTAAAGGTAGATTTTGAAATTATATTAGATACAAGAGAGTTTTCTAAGATCCAGCCAATTGATAGTCCAAAACAAGTTCTTCAAGATGGCGAAATATATGAATGATAGATAATTTATTTGAAAAATTATATTTTGAATGGTTATCAACTCTAGCATTTTCAAATAAAATAGAACGATCCGGATATTCTAATTTATTGTATTTATTATACACAACTCCATTCTATTACGACCAAAATAAACAGCCTTTAGATGAAAATAGATATAAAGATGGAGTATATTTAAGAACTTTATTTATACAAAAAATGAATATTCCAGAAGAAACTATCATAAAGAAAAATAATATATTATTTTCAGAATATTATTCATGTAATGTATTGGAAATGATATGCGCTTTGGCTAATCGAATAAGTAATGATATTATGGCAGACTACGGAAGAGAAGAAATTACAGATTATTGGATACAATTAATGCTGTCTAATTTAGATATTATTCAATTTTCTGATTACAATTGGCAGCCAAATGAGGTTATCGGTCGATTAGTTAACTTTATGGATAGAAATTATGAAAGAAATGGTCGTGGAAGTTTATTTATTTTACAAGATGATAGATTTGATACTAGAAGAATGAGTATCTGGGATATTATGTCTAGATATATCACGGAAAATTATTATAATAAGGAGAATAAAAATTATGTTTATTAAAAAGCATCCGATCATCGGTACTGCAATATTAGTAACTGTGATAAATATTGCAGTCGATGGAATCTGTTTAGTATTTGGTAAAAAGAAAAAAAGGAAATAGTATTTTATGGTGGACTTTTTAAGGATCTCTACTAGATCGACGAAAAAAGGAATAGTCGAAGTATATCCTAAGTTCATCGTTGGTAAATCTTCAGACCTAATGATTAAGGGCGGAGACTTTTATGCAGTCTGGCTAGAAGAAAGAGGCCTTTGGTCTACGGACGAGCAGGATGTCATAGATTTAGTTGATAAGGAACTAGATAATTATGCAAAAGATTGCAAAAATAAATATGATGATCTTATAATCGTTCGATATATGTGGGATTCAGAATCTGGTGTTATAGATATGTGGCATCGTTATTGTCAAAAGCAGATGCGAGATAACTATAAGCCACTAGATACTAGATTGATATTTTCTAATCAAGAAACTACTAAAAAGGATTATGCAAGTAAACGTTTAAATTATCCTTTAGAAAGTGGAGATTATTCATCATGGAATGAGCTTGTTTCAATTTTATATTCTCCGGAAGAAAAAAGAAAAATTGAATGGGCTATTGGTGCAATTGTTACTGGGCAATCTAAAGAAATTTCTAAATTTTTAGTTTTTTATGGAGCTCCGGGAACAGGCAAATCCACTATTATAGAGATAATTCAAAAAATGTTTGATGGATATTATTGCGTATTCAAATCTGTTGCTCTAGCAAGTGGAAAAGAATTCGCATTAGAGCCATTTAAAAATAATCCATTAGTAGCAATTGAACATGACGCCGATTTCTCGCATATAGAAGATAATACACAGTTAAATTCATTAGTTGCACATGAAAAAATGGTTGTTAATGAAAAACATAAATCATTATACACCCAAAAATTTCAATGTTTTGTTATATCTGGAACTAATAAATATGTTAAAATTACCGATGCTAAATCTGGCATAATCAGAAGATTGATTGATGTTAGACCTACTGGGAATAAAATTCCTTATTCAAATTATATTAAATTATTTAATACCATAATTAATTCAGAACTTGGCCACGTTGCATGGCATTGTAAAAATATTTTTGAAGAAGATCCTCATTATTATGATGCGTATGAACCAACTTTAATGATGGGAGAATCTAATGATTTTTATAACTTTGTTTTAGATGCTTATACGGTATTTAAGAATGAGGATGGAACAACACTTAAAGCAGCGTGGGAACTTTACAAAAGATATTGCGAAGATGCCAAAGTGCCGTATCCATATTCCATGCGAGTGTTTAAATCTGAATTAAAAAATTACTTCAATTCATTCGAAGAACGAGTCAGAGTTGGTGAAGATTGGGTTAGATCATGTTATTCTGGATTCAAATCGGAGATGTTTGTAAAAGGAGTAACCGATGCAGATACAATTAAAGCTAAAAAAGAAAACAAAAAAGAAGACGAGAATATAAAATTAATAGATTTTGATATTCGTCCATCTAATTTTGATATTTCCTGCAAAGACTGTCCTGCACAATATTCAAATGATGAAGGAACACCATTAAAGAAATGGAATAATGTAAAAACTACATTGAATGATATCGATACTAGTAAATTGCATTATGTTAAAATCCCAGAAAATCATATAGTAATTGATTTTGATTTAAAAGATGAAACCGGGAATAAAAGCTTTGATAAAAATCTAGAAGAAGCAAGCAAATGGCCGAAAACTTATGCTGAATTAAGCAAATCAGGTGCTGGAATTCATTTACATTATATTTATGACGGAGACGTCTCTAAATTAAATAGACTATATTCTGAGGATATTGAAATTAAAGTATTTACTGGAAATAGTAGTTTACGACGTAAGCTTACCAAATGCAATGCTGAAACTATAAATCATTTAGGAGATGTATTGCCAAAAAGAAAGGAGAAAGCGATGTTAAATTTTGATGCAGTTCAGAATGAAAAAGCGCTGCGTACGATTATTACAAAAAATCTAAATAAAGAGTACCATAGCGCTACAAAACCATCTGTTGACTTTATATTTAAAGCATTAGAAGATGCATATAATAATGGCGTTAATTATGATGTGAGTGATATGTATAATACTATTATGTCATTTGCGGCTGGTTCTACACATAATGCACAATATTGCATTCGTCTAGTTAATAAAATGCATTTTAGATCCGACGAACCATCTTCAGTAATTGCTTCAGATGAGTTACCAATTATATTTTTGGATGTCGAGGTATTCCCAAATTTATTTTTAGTAAACTGGAAAAAGAGAGGAAATGAAAACAAAGTTGTTAGAATGATAAATCCAAATTCTAAAGAAATAGAAAATATTCTAAAGTATAGAATTATTGGATTTAATAATAGGAGATACGACAATCATATTTTATATGCAAGATTTATAGGGTATGATAATCAACAACTTTTCGAACTTTCCCAAAATATAGTTAATTCTAAATCTAAAATTAATGGCGGAATGTTTCAAGAAGCATATAATTTAAGTTATACTGATATTTATGATTATTCTTCAAAGAAGCAATCTCTTAAGAAATGGGAAATTGAACTTGGACTTCACCATCAAGAATTAGGATTACCGTGGGATAAGCCAGTTCCAGAATCGGAGTGGTCAAAAGTTGCTGCATATTGTGATAATGATGTTATATCTACAGAAGCAGTATTTGAAGCAACACAACCTGATTTTGAAGCTAGAGAAATCCTAGTAGCATTAGCAAATGAATTATGTCCAAGTATACATTCGACCGTAAACGATACTACAAATCAACTTACTGGAAGAATTATATTTAGAGGAGATAAGAAACCTCAAGAGCAATTCATATATACTAATCTTGCTACTGGCGAAAGAAGTGATGGTACCAAAGATATTCATTGCTTTAATGGCTATGAATATAAAAATGGTATCAGTACTTATTTAGGAGAAGAGGTAGGTGAAGGTGGATTTGTTTGGGCAGCTCCAGGCATGTATCCTAACATAATAACATTTGACGTCGCTTCTATGCATCCTCACTCAGCGATTGCTCTGGATTTATTCGGCCCAGTTTATACTAAGAATTTCAAAGACTTGGTAGACATTCGTATATTTGTTAAACATCATGATTGGGACAAGGTATTCAGTATGATGAATGGCATTCTTAGAAAATTTATTAATGAAAATGCTGATGAAGCTGCTATAAAACGATTAGCTTATGCATTAAAAATAGCAATCAATTCTGTTTATGGTTTGACTTCGGCACATTTCACAAATTTATTTAAGGATCCAAGAAATATTGATAATATTGTAGCTAAACGTGGCGCGTTATTTATGTGTCAATTAAGACACGAAATTGAAGATATGGGTGGAACTGTAGTTCATATTAAAACAGATTCCATCAAAGTATCTAACCCAACAGAAGAAATCAAGAATTATATTTTAAACAAGGGTAAAGAATTCGGATACACATTTGAAATCGAATCTATTTATCAGAAATTCTGTTTGGTAAATAATGCCGTATATGTAGCAAAATGTTCTATGGATAAAGAAAATGGGGATAAAGCTGGGCATTGGACTGCAACTGGTACTCAATTTCAAATTCCTTACGTATTCAAGAAATGTTTTACACACGAGAAGATAGAATTTAAAGATTTTTGCGAAACAAAAGAAGTCAAAACTTCTATATATTTAGACATGAATGAAAATCTTCCTGAAGGAGAACATTCTTTGAAATTCATAGGAAAAGTCGGTTTATTTACGCCGATCAAAAAAGGTTTTGGTGGTGGTGAATTAATCAAAGAATCTAAAAAGAAAGATGCTTCTATTGGTTACGACGCTGTTACTGGAACAAAAGATTATCGTTGGCTAGAGTCAGAAGAAGTTGTCAAACAACATAAAGAAAACGATGTTGATATTTCTTATTATGATAATTTAGTCAATACTGCAATAAAAACTATTTCCACTTATGGGGACTATGAGTGGTTTGTTAGTTAATATTTAGTCTTTATATTTTATAGGAGAAAATTATTTATTATGAGTAGATTAATCGAAAATTCTTTAGAGGAATTAAATAAAAGTGAATTTATATTTCATGACAATAGAACATTGGAAGTTCGTAATGCTGTTTTAATTTGGACTAATTTCCAAGGTAAAGTAAATCGTTTTGGTAACGCAACCAAAAACTTTAATCTTGTTATTAATGAAGAGGTGAAAGCTGCTTTAGAACAAGACCCATCAAGAGTATTTACCATTCATTCAATTGGTGGTGATGGAACCGACGATCCAATTATGTATTTTATTAATGTCAAAGTTAATATGAATTCTGCATACCCACCAGCAGTTACTTTATATACTGATTTCCGTGGACAAAAGAGCCGTACAACTTTAGATGATTCTACAATCGAGTGTTTAGATCATATTAGAATCGAATCCGCCGATTGTATCATCAATTTATATGAATCTAAAATGCATCCTGGTAAAGTTTCTGGATATTTAAGAAAACTTAATGTTATTCAAAACAAAGAATCGGCATTTGGTGGAAAATACGATGAATGGGATGTTCCAGTGAATCAAGAATTAGTTAGTGCAAATAAAGATTTAATAGAAGAAGACCCGTTAGGCAATAATAATTAAATAGTGAAAAGTTTAATGGCTATTGTAAAACTTAGAGATAATCAGGTGGATGCTGTTAAACGAATGCATACAGGTTGTATATTATGGGGAGGTGTTGGATCAGGAAAATCTATCACCTCCTTGGCCTATTATTATACTCAATATGGTGGGCAATTAAATACAACAAACTATGTTAGAATGATTAACCCTCCTGATTTATATATTATAACAACTGCCCATAAACGAGATTTATTAGAATGGGAAGGTGAATTGGCTAAGTTCTATTTATCAACCAATATAAAAACTAATTTATATTCTAATAAAATAGTAGTTGACAGTTGGAATAACATTAAAAAATATGTAGATATTAAAAATGCTTTCTTTATATTCGATGAGCAACGCTTGGTTGGATATGGAACATGGGTTAAAACATTTTTTAAAATAGCTGCATCTAATAAATGGATATTATTGTCAGCCACCCCAGGTGATAGTTGGTCAGATTATATGCCAGTATTTATTGCTAATGGATTTTTTAGGAATAAAACTGATTTTGAAAGAAAACATGTAGTGTTCAATCCATTCACAAAATATAAATCAGTTCTTAGATATACGAACGAAGGTTCTCTTATAAAAATGCGAAATCGAGTTCTTGTAAAAATGAATGAATTAGGTAGAAATACTATTCGACATTATGAAACATTATTAGTTACTTATGATAAAAATAAATATGATGTTGTAACAAATGATCGTTGGAACATTTATGAAAAGAAGCCTATTGAGAATGTTTCTGAATATTGCTATATATTACATAAAGTTGTTAATTCAGATATAAGTAGATGTACGGCAATAGTAAATATTATGGAAGTTCATCCAAAAGTAATTATATTTTATAATTATGATTATGAACTTGAAATTCTCAGAAATTTGTTTAAAAACTTTAGTAATGTACATGAATGGAATGGGCATAAACATGAAGAACTTCCAACTGGTGAATCATGGGTATTTCTAGTACAATATACATCTGGATGCGAAGGGTGGAATTGCGTTACAACGGATACAATTATATTCTATTCGCAAAACTATTCTTACAAAGTTATGGAGCAGGCTGCCGGACGTATAGATCGATTAAATACTCCATATAAAGATTTATATTATTTTTATTTAAAATCTTCTGCTAAAATTGATCGAGCCATATCAGTGGCTTTATCAAAGAAGAAAAAATTTAATGAAAGAGGTTTTTCAGGAGTATTTAAAACAGATAAGCCACAACAACTTAAATTATTTTATTTATCAAATGATAAAAAAAGAAAATTTAATCCTAAAAAGGATTGTATAGAATATTCATCTTATTCCAATCCAATAGAATTTTCGCAATAAATACATATTCTATAATGAAGGAAAAATGGAGATTTATTTATGAAAATGTTTTTTAAAATCCTTGGAGTTTCCGCTGGTATATCAGTAGCTACTAGTTTACTAACTGAAGCTATTTGTAAAAATGGAGGTAAACTCAAAAAGGCTTTTTTTAACGACAAAGAAAAGAAATCTAAGTAATTTCTTAAACTAAGGAATCAAACACGGTTCCTTAGGTTTTATGTTTTAAAAAAGGAGAAAAATAAAATGATTAATTTTAATGTTAAAATGACTGAACAAGAGGCATCGACATTTATCGATTTCGTTACAAAAAATACCAGTTTAACGAATAAAATAACCAATAGTATATATTTTTCTGGTATGCGCAAAGGAATCTTTATTGGCATCGCAGCTGTTGCAACTGGTTTCTATGCTTATGTTACTTGCTGCGCAGTAAAAAATATACGTAATAAAAAATAATAAACTCGGAAGGAAAACCGGCCAAACCCGTTTAGAATTATATCTTTAGAACAAAATGGCTAATTTTATTTTGTTATCATAATTACCTCATTACCTCCTTTCTTATTTAATAATTCTAAATCCGTGCAATACATTTATTCTAAAGCGGTCTGACGTAGCCGTATAAATACGTCTTTTATATTTTAAAAGGAGAAAGCGAATGAAAAAAACTAAAATTGGAAGTATTATGGAAAGTATTGTTACTAAAGGAGGATTCTTTATAGCAAAACATCCGATTCTATTTTACGTTCTAAATTTTACTTGGGGATTGCCGTTAACATTATTAGGATTACTATTAACTGTGGTTCTATTGCCATGGAAATTGGAATTTCATAAGTATAATTATATTTATGCCGTTCAACTAGTATTATTTTCCAAAAAACATTACTGGGGATTTGAGATGGGAACTTGTTTCTTTACTTCGCTTGGCGGATGGTCATTTGATACAATAAAAGATCATGAATTTGGTCACACTTGCCAAAATGCTCTTTTGGGTCCTTTTCAAATCATATTAATATGGCTTCCGAGTATACTTAGATTTTGGTATAGAGAATTGATGGAAAAACATAATAAACCTTTGGAAACTAAATATGATGATATTTGGTTTGAATCATCTGCTTCTAAAATTGGAACTAAGTATAGACTATATAAAAATCCTTAACTAAATATGTTAATTCGCAATTTAAACATATTCTATAATGAGGAGGATTTCTAAAATGAAATTTAATAAAGATTTACTATGTAATTGTTTGACAATTGTAGGAGGTATTTGTGTTTCTGGCGCTCTATGGATGTTGCAAAAGAACACTTACGATCTACATAAAAGACTTAAACGCATAGAAGATAAAAATTTAGAGATTGAAAAGAAATCTAAGTAAAAAATATATGGATCATTTAAAACATGGTTCATTATATTTTAAATAATAAAAAATTAGGAAAACATAATGAAATATTCAAACATTAAAACTTTTATATTTAAAAAGGAGAAAAAAAATATGATGACTTTAGCAGATGCGTTAGATTTATATGGTTATAATGCAAAAAATCGTAGATCTTTAGTACCATTTATGGTTCGTAGAAGTAAAAATAAAGATCAACTCTATACAAAATGTACATTAAATGCTCTAAAAGGACCGAAAGGGTTAAGTAAATTGCCAGTTATAAAAGTAACTGAGGAAGAAAGTGATTTTAAACCTTTTATAACTTATAAAAAACGTGAAAACGGTATTATAAAAGTATTTTGGGTAGATGACTCTAATTATTATCCAGAATACAATTATTCTTCATGCGGGAAACGAAAAAAAAATATAATAAAAGAAAATCCAGATGACTATATATATCAATGCTTAAAAAGATATGGAAATACTGTTATTGGAAAAGTTCATTTTTATAGAATATTCAAACGTATTTGGCATGAAAATATTAGTAAGCATATACCAGCCGACGCAATGATTAATTCTAAGTATTCCGAACAACGCGAACAATGTATGGATATTATCAAAGAAAATATAAAACAAAAAATCGGAGAACGTGTTATGATACGTAGAGTAATATCATTTGAAAAACCTGATGTATATACTAAATGTAATGAGGAAGTTAGCGAATTTTTTATAGTAGAGGTAATTTCGGAGTTGCAAAAATGTTCATAAAAAGCTTGTCAAAAATATTTTAAAAAGTGGCACGAAATTGACAAAAATGACAAAAAGTGTCACAAAAACTATATTTTGGGTAAACAAATTGAGAAAAAGTGCTATTTGTGTCAAAAATTTTTGACAAGAAATGAAAAGTGTCACATTTTTGACAAGGCCAAAAGTGCCCATTTTATCGATATTTTTTGTGGTTTCTTGTCAAATGTCAAAAATTTTCCTATTTTTTATATATTTTTATTTTTTTTTTATATATATAAATATAAGAAAAAGTGGCAATTTGACACAAAACTAAAAATATAGAACTTTTGTACAATTAAAAGGAGATTCAAATGAAGACTTTAAGAATTAAAAAATACAAAGAAAAAGTGCATCATTATATTAATCCAGATATATGTTATTATAATTATATAGAGTGCAGAGATTATATCGTACAAATGACGGAAAAAAGAATATTTTGACTATATTCGATGGAAAGGAGAATATAAATGACAATATTTATCACAATGCCCTTAGTTATTGGACTATATATGATTTTAAGTGCATGTTTAATCCCAGAAATTCCATATGGCATACTAGTTGCCAATTGTGTATTAGGATCTATCATGCTATTAACATATTTAGTTTTAGTATTTGGATATTTTTCACTTAAACAAAATGGTGAAATCTGAAGCGCAAAAAAAACATATCTTTTAATGAGAGAAAACACTATACCACAAAATATAGTAATGTTTGCTTACAGACAAACCGTATGAGTATGGAATGAGCAAACACTGTGAGTATGAAATACTTGATGTAATATTCTAGTGTAGTAAGAAAACAGTTAGTTTAAATTCATAGTAAGAATTTAGAGTATCGTAAATGATACATAGATTCTTATTTTTTTTGTTATGAAACTAAAAGATTCCGCAAAAAAAACATATCTTCTAATGGAGAGAAAAGTAAAGGTAACCTAAATCCTTACATATCTTCTATATTTTTACAAAGGAGTTGCTATGCCTAAAGAAAAGATTTATAAACATGAGTCTGATTTTCAGGCAGACCTTATAAAGACAATTAAAAAAGATCTTGGAGAAGATAATCTTGATATTTTAAAGAATGATGCCAATTATAAACAAGGCATTCCTGATTTAATAATTTTATATAAAGATAAGCATGCATTTTTAGAAGCAAAGATTTCAGAAGATGCACCTCATCGCCCAAACCAAGATTACTATATTGATAAAGCTAAGAAGAATAGTTATGGAGCTTTTATATTTCCAGAGAATAAGCAGCAAATTCTTGACGAAATGTATGAATACTTAAAACATTAATATTTTTAGGAGGAAGCCACTAATGCAATGGAATGATCACCACCAATTAGAAGGAAAACATGCTTTTTTGGGAGCGAGCAATTTTCACTGGGTAAATTGGACAGATTCTATATTTGAGAATAGATACTATAGTCAATTCTCAACAATAATAGGAACTACTATACATGAATTAGCACATGATTGTATTTTAAATAGAACAAAAATAAATAAACATGATAAGCATTTAATTGAAATAAGTTTATATCATGCTTTTGTTCCTAAAGATGCTTATGATCCAGATGCTATATTAACAAATCTTATTCCTTTTGTTAATGATGCGATAGGATATCATATGTCTTCTGAAATACTTTTGTATTATAATAGCTATTGTTTTGGAACTTGCGATGCTATATTATTTAATGAAAAAGATAAGATATTAAGAATCCATGATTTAAAAACTGGAACAACAACTGCTCATTTTGAACAATTACTTATCTACGCAGCTTTGTTTTGTCTTGAATATCATAAAAACCCAAGACATTTTGCAACTGAATTAAGAATATATCAGAATTTTGAAATTTCAATAAATACTCCAGATCCTAGTGAAATTGAGTCATTTATGAAACTTATACAAAATAGATCCCAATTAATTTTATCATATTTAGAAAGAGAGGGTAGATGATTATGGATGCTGAATTTTTAGATAAAAAAATAGAAAAAGACTTTTATAGTGATTTACCCGGATTCATTTGCGAATCATTAGATGGAATAATCAGAAAATATGGAGATCAACCTTGGTTTTTAGAAGCATGGAATAAATATAGAGCACATGTGCTAGAAACAAATATTGACGATGTTAGGACTCCTGGGTTTATATTTAAAACATATATTAATCCTGAAATAGAACATTCTGAATTAATTGCAAATGAAGAGTATACTGTTAGAGATTTAATGCATTATGGTATTAAAAGACGTTCTGGAAGATATCCATGGGGGTCTGGCGAAGATCCATTTCAACATAGTCCAGATTTTTATTCGAGAGTGCAAGCTTATAAAAAAGAAGGTCTTTCTGAGAAAGAAATTTGTGATGTTGAAGGGTTGAATACTAAAGAATATAGAATGGCATATTCAATATCCAAAGATAGAATTAAATTAGATAAAATAGCATATGCTAAAAGTGCTTTAGCTGATGGAAAGACAAAAACTCAAATTGCTAAGGAATTAAGTGAAAAATATGGAGAACATATTGGTGACACTACTGTTGGGTCATTATTAAATTCTGATAGAGAAGCTAAATTGCACATTGCAATGAAAACCGCCGATGATTTAAAAAATATGGTTGACAACAGTAGTTTTGGATATTTAGATGTGGGGAAGGGTTCTGAAAAAGCCATTAATGTAAGTGCTGATAAAATGGATACGGCATTATATATTTTAGAAAATGCTGGCTATAAAATTTATGATATTCGTGTTCCGCAAGCTGGACAAAAGGGCCAAGGAACTATTGTTCAAGTTTTAGCAAAGCCCGATGCCCAAAGGCCTAAACAAGAGGATTTTGATAAAATAGATAGAATTACTGACAAACATAAATCTTATGATGGTGAAACTTTTAAAGAAGCGTTTCATTATCCAGAATCATTAGATTCTAAAAGATTAGCAATTAGATATGCTGAAGATGGTGGAATCGCTAAAGATGGTGTTGTTGAAATTCGTCGTGGAGTAAAAGATTTATCTTTAGGCGAATCAAATTATGCTCAGGTTCGTATTTTAGTAGATGGTACTCATTATATCAAAGGCATGGCGGTTTATTCTGACGGCAGCGATATGCCAGATGGAATAGACCTTATATTTAACACAAATAAAGATAAAAGTCATAGTAAAATGGATGTTTTAAAAAAGATAAAGGACGATCCGACAAATCCATTTGGCTCTGCTATAAAAGAAGGAATTGGTCCTGGAGGAGGACAATCCTATTACATTGGAGATGATGGAAAAGAACATTTATCTCTTATTAATAAAAGATCCGATGCTGGCGATTGGGGAGAATGGTCCAAAGAATTGCCATCTCAATTTCTATCAAAACAACCAAAAGCATTGATAAAAAGGCAATTGGAATTAGCTGAAATAGGAAAACAATCGGAATTCGAAAACATTATGGATATTAATAATCCTACAATAAAGAAACAAATGCTTGAAGAGTTTGCTGACAAATGTGATAAAGCGGCTGTTGAATTAAAAGCAGCACATTTACCTGGGCAAAAATATCAAGTAATTCTTCCTTTAACTAATGTAAAAGATACCGAAATTTATGCACCGAATTATAAAGATGGAGAAAAAGTTATTTTAGTAAGATATCCTCATGGAGGAACTTTTGAAATTCCGACTCTAACTGTAAATAATAGATTGCAAGAAGGAAAAGACATAATAGGTACTTCTGGAAACATCGATGCGGTTGGGATAAGTAAAAATGTTGCCGATAGATTATCTGGTGCAGACTTTGATGGCGATACTGTAATGGTAATACCATTGAGTGGAAAATTCAAAATATCCACTAGTGATCCTTTACCAGGACTTATTGGGTTTGATCCTAAGTTATCATATGGACCAGATCCTGTTGAAAGCAAAACTGAATCTGATAAACTTGGCGAAGAAGTATATGTTAGAAATGGAATAAGATATAAACTTATGACCGACACTCAAAAACAAATGGGTGTTGTTTCTAATTTAATTACTGATATGACTTTAAAAGGCGCTAGTCCAGATGAATTAGCAAGAGCTGTTAGACATTCAATGGTTGTCATTGATGCTGAAAAACATAAATTAGATTATAAACAAAGTGAAATTGATAATGGCATTGATGCTTTAAAGAAAAAATATCAACCAAGAATGATTGACCCGTTGACTGGCAAAGAAACTGGTGGGGCCTCCACATTAATTTCGAAAGCTAAATCAGATCTAAGAGTTCCTATTAGAAAAGAAGGTTCTCCTTTTGCCAAAGATACTGGAAATCCATTAACTTTAATCGATTCTGAAAAAAGTTTATATGTTGATGAAATTACTGGAAAAGTTTATGCTGATAAAGACAAACTTATTTTAAAAGCCGATCCAAAAACTGGTAAAAAAGCATATAGATACACCGGAGAAATGAAAACGGAAGTGTCCTATGTAGATTCTGCTGGTAAAAAACAAAAAGCCAGAGTTTATCAAAAAGATGGTAATCTTTATTATAAAAATAGTGAAGGAAAATATGTTAAAGTAACCACCGAAATGACAAAAACAACTCCAGTTGTCATTAAATCTACAAAAATGATGGAGGCAGAAGATGCTCATATATTATCTTCCGGAACAATACAAGAAGAAATATATGCCGATTATGCTAATTATATGAAAGATCTAGGAAACAAAGCTAGAAAAGAAGCTATAGCTATTAAAGATATAGATTATAGTCCTTCGGCTAGAAAAGTTTATGCAGAACAAGTCGAAGAGCTTAATGCTAAATTGGATGATGCAATTTTAAACGCCCCTAGAGAAAGACAAGCGCAATTAATAACTGCTTCACAAATGAAGGCTATAGAAACTGATAATCCTAGAATGACTGATGAGGAAAAAAGGAAGCGCTCTACCCAATTATTAGCAAGAGCAAGAGCTAATGTTGGTGCTAAACGCAAGGAGATATATATTACAGATAAGGAATGGGAAGCTATACAAGCAGGAGCTATAACTAAGAATAAATTGTTAGAAATAATAAATAATGCCGACAAAGATAGATTAAAACAATTATCAATGCCGCAATATCATCGTAGTCTATCAAAATCTCAAGTATCTAGACTTAAGAGCTTATCTAATAGAGGTTATAGTAACGCAGAAATTGCTGAATATCTAGGTGTAAGTGTAACTACAGTCGTTAACTATTTAACAGGAAAGGAGATCGCTTAGCATGAAAAAAATGGTTCGTATAACAACTACCGACAACCCTTTTAATCCATTTACAGAATGGGATGAATGGTATTTTTATGATCTATCTAAGGGATATTCAACTTGCGAAAGATTAGATCAGCTTTCAAATACTTCGTCAGAGCTTTCCGACGAATTAAATAATGAAGAATTAGAAAAAGCAATTGATCAATTAATAGAATTAGGTGCTATCGGTAAGGATGGAAGTATAGTAAACTACAAAAAAGTTTATAAATAGGTTATGTTTCCAGTTTGAACATAATTAAAAGTTATATGTTTTTAATAAGAACTGTTAAAAATACGACAAATATGCTATAAGATCATTATTTATTGAACCCCGGGGGAGGGTGTCCCAAAAATACCACCCCCTATGGGTT
>CALEJY010000084.1 GCA_937898445.1 uncultured Candidatus Melainabacteria bacterium
AGTTACATTGATATTAAACCATTCTCTAATCCTTTTACCATCAACTTTTCCCCTATCATTGGTCGGTAAATTTGTCAAAAATCGCCATTTTTTAGGAATTACACCACCCATTGAATGAGAAAGGAAATCTCTCTTTATCCTTTTTACCAATTCCAATTTTCCATTATTTTCAAGAAAAACTTTACCATCATTATTCAAAACCAATGCAGCACAGAGTTTGTCATCCAATTTCAAACAATATGATTTTTCTACAAAATTATCCTTATTCAAAACTCTTTCTATTTCATCCAAAGAAATTCGTTTTTCTTGAATTTTCACAATTCTGTCATTGCGCTGTTTTATCACAAATCCGTTTTCAAAAAATTCCAATTCGTCATTCAATTCAAGTTCAGGTTCATCAAAATATGGTGAAGAAATTTTGCCATTATCATATTTTACTGCATCAAAAAAGTTCAACTTTGAACTTGCAGATTTTCGATACGCAATTACTCCCGCCTCTGTACTTCCGTAGATTTCGGTAACACTTTTTGAAATATTTTCTAAATACTCAAAAATTTTATCATCCAATTTTGCACCTGCAGAAATAATCATTTCAGGCTTTTGTTTGAAAGTATAATTATATTTCGCCAACTTTTCTAAAAATGAAGGAGTTGATACAAAAACAAATTTGTCATAATTTTTTATATCCTCCGGATAAACAACTCTTTCTTCATCAACTTTGCAACCCAAAACTTTTGGCAACATAACAGTAAAAGTTGTTCCATACATAAATTCATCACTAACTGTCGAAACAAAAACTGTGTCTTTTGAGAAATCAAAAAACTTCGCCAAATCTTCCCCTTCACGCAAAAGACATTCATAGCTTTTGCGCACAATTTTGGGTTCACCTGTCGAACCTGATGTATAAAAAATAAACGGCTCTTTATTTTCTGTCATACTTCGCTCTCAAAATAATTCTCACAATATATTCTACCCCGAACATTACGCCTAACGCAATATATGAAATACAAGCGTTGTATAATTCCCAAATTTTCGGCGACATAAAAACAGTTGCAAAAGAAATAGACAAATTTACAAATAAAAAAACACACCAAACATAAGTAAGTTTTCGTGTATAATTTCTACTAAAATCTGTTAATTCTCCATCCATTTTTTTAGCAAATTTTTGAATAATAGTTTCTTCACAAAAAACAGATGAAAAGAAAACGCAAAAAATAAAAGAATTAACAATAACCGGATAGAATTTGAGTGCATAAATTTTGCTGAAATGAAATAACAAAACCACACACACAGTACCCAAAAAAGGAATTATAGCTTTTAACTTTTTCAATTTTTCCATAATTTTATTATGTTATAAATATATCAAGAATGGAATACAAAAATTTACAACCATATAATTTTAACTATTTAATATTTGTTTAGCTAAACTTAAAATATTTGTACTGTCTTTCATCTTTGGAAAAGCTTTTTTTAGTAATTCTACTAATGTTGCCTCATCCATTTTTAAATGATATTCATATTTGTTTTGAGATTTTGCAATCTGCGCTGCAGTAGTAAACATATTTAGTAATTCTAAAGTATCTTTATAATTCATTGATTTTTCCCTCTGCAATGTTTAATTTATTTATAAAATTTTTATACAATTCTTCATTTATAATTTCAAAATTATCACCTGATCCAAAAGAAACAACCACAGGAGCATAATCATATCCATTATAAAACAAAGTCCATTCATCTACAATATTTTTGTAATTATACCAAAATTTTACTATACTTTTATAATACCTACGGACAATATCCTCCTCTGGAACATTATGTCCACCATTTTTTACTCTTTTCTTCACTCTTTCAATACAAACAGTACAATCCTTTAAGAAGGAATAAATTAAAATAATTTTATAATTTTGTTTTCTTGCTTGTTTTATTATTCTTAAAATATTATTTCCTGATAAAGTTGATTCAACTGCAAATGAATAATTGTTCTTAAAAAAATCATTAAGTCGTTGAAAATAAACCTTTCCAGCTGATATTGGAACACTATTTATTGCATCAGGAGCAATTTCTTTTGCAATTTCATCTGCATTAAGAAACTTCAAGTTTTTTTCTTTTAATAATACATTTGCTAATGTGCTTTTTCCACTCCCATTTGCTCCTGCAATTATATATAATACATTTTTATTATTTTTCATATTAACTACCCAACTGCCTTAAAAATCAATGATGTATTAATTCCACCGAATGCGAAATTGTTTGACATTACATAATCTGTCTTGATTTCTCTGCCTTCACCCTGTATATAATCAAGGTTTCCGCATTCAGGATCGATTTCATTTAAGTTCAATGTCGGATGGAACCAGCCTCTGTTCATCATTTCAATACTCAAAATCGCCTCAATTGCACCACATGCGCCCAATGTATGACCGGTATAGCTTTTTGTTGAACTTGTCGGAACTTTTCTTTTAAAAACTTCTTCTGTTGCAGATGTTTCGGCAATATCACCTTGAATAGTCGCCGTACCATGTGCGTTTACATATCCGATTTTATCAGGAGAAAGTTCTGCACATTTTAATGCCAAATCTAACGCTCTGCCCATCGTTTTTCTGTTCGGGTTTGTAATATGGGTACCATCAGTACTTGTTCCAAATCCGACAACTTCGGCATAAATCTTAGCTCCACGTTTTTTGGCATGTTCGTATTCTTCCAAAATCAATGTTCCTGCACCTTCGCCCAAAACAAGTCCATCTCTGTTTTTGTCAAACGGACAAGGAGAAAGTTTCGGAGTGTCGTTTTTCAAACTTGTTGCATACAATGTATCGAAAATCGCTATTTCTGTCGGGTGCATTTCATCTCCGCCACCTGCAATCATTACTGTTTCATATCCGTTTTTGATTGCCTCATAAGCATAACCAATTCCCATTGAGCCGGATGTGCAAGCGGTTGATGTCGGTATCAAGCGACCAATTGTCTTGAAATACAATGATATATTGACTGCAGCAGTCTGGGGCATCATTTTTACATACGAACCGGAGTTCAGCCCCTTTACCTCCTTATCAATTTGCATTCCATAAAAATCAATAATCGCATCAAGCGACCCTGCAGAAGATCCATAACTTACGCCGGTATTACCATTTGTAATAATTTCATCGCCAAACAATCCGGCATCTTCAAGTGCAAGTTCTGCCGTTCTAACCGCCATAATCGAAACAGGTCCCATTGTGCGAAGAACTTTTCTATTATATGTCGAAGGGATTTCAAAACCTTTTACATACGCAGAAAGTCTTGTATTTAACCTTTTATACTGATCCAATTTTGTGTCATATTCAACACAGTTCTCAAGTTTTTGCAACCCTGAAAAAGCCGTATTAATATCGCAACCCAAAGGACTTGCTAACGCCATGCCTGTGACTACAACACGCCTCATAAATAAAGCCCTCCGTTTACAGAAATCACTTGTCCCGTAATATATGACGCATCTTCACTCATAAGATAATTAGCAAGACTTGCAACTTCTTTTGCCTGTCCTAATCTTTTCATCGGTATAAGTTTTTTAACCTCATCAACCGGAACATCTTTAATCATATCAGTTTCAATCACACCCGGAGCAATGCAATTTACAGTAATTCCACGCTTTGCAAGTTCAAGCGCAAGAGAACGAGTTGCCCCAATAATTCCTGCTTTTGATGCAGCGTAATTTATTTGTCCTCTGTTGCCGGAAAGTGCAGAAACAGACGACATTGTAATAATTCTGCCTTTAATTCGATTTGAAATCATTGGCATTACAAGAGGTTTCAAAACATTGTAAAATCCTGTCAAATTCGTTTGAATAACGTCATCCCACTCATCACCTTCAAGTAACGGAAAAACATTATCCTTCGCAATTCCGGCGTTCAACACAACTCCGTAATAAAGTTTGTCGGCAAGAACTTTTGCGCATTCTTCTCTATTTTTTATATCAAATTTCAAAATTTCCGCATTTTGCCCAAAAGATTTGATTTCATCTGCAACTTCTTGCGCTTTTTCTTTGTTATGCGCATAATGTACATCAATATCAAAGCCGTTTTTTGCAAGGAATAGAGCGATTTCTCGACCAATTCCACGACTTGAACCTGTTACTAAAACTTTTTTATTTTCACCCACTATTCTAATTCCCTTATATATTTTTCAACATCTTTTGGCTGAAATGCGTTAATTGTAGCCTTTGCGACGTATTTACTTTCGTCACCGTCTTCACCTTCATTATAAATTAAACATTCAAATGAAACAAGTTCGTTATCTCCATAAATCTCTCTTGCAGTGATAATATATGTTTTGCCGTTTTCAAATTTTTCAAGCGAGTTTTCATACAATCTTGCACCCAACAAAAATCCAATTTTCGGAATTGTCATTTTTGCCTTATAAAAAGCATAACAACCTATTGTCTGCGCCATAAATTCAATTCCGACAAGTGGAGAAACTCCATCAATATCTTTATCAAAAAAGATTTTGTCCTTGTGGATAGTGACAGAAGTTTTAACAATCTGATGCTCCATATCAATGTCAATTAACTTATCAATCAAAACCATTGGTTCTGAATGAGGAAGACATTGAGATGCAGAGAAGCCTAGATGCAAAGAGGCATAGTCCGTTTCAGGCACATTGCCCATAATTACAACCGCATTTGTTCCACCAAAACCAAAAGACGTACTCATACAAGTATTTATTTTTTTGTTTTCTGTATTTGAGTTTACAAGATTTATTTTTGGCAAACTTTCATCATATTCGTTATCATATTTATGAATAGGTAAATTTCTTTCCCCTTTCAATATTTGATAGCAAATAAAAGCCTCAATACTTGCTGCCGCCCCCAAACAATGCCCCGTAAAAGGTTTTGTTGAGCTTGCAGGAACTTTATCCCCAAAAACTTTATAAATCGCATTTGCTTCCATCAAGTCGTTTGAAACTGTTCCGGTTCCGTGCAAATTTATATAATCAATATCCTCAGCCTTCAACCCTGCATCATCAAGAGCCAATTGAATAGCCCTAACCGCTTGAACCCCGTCAGGATCAGGTGTTGCAGAATGATAAGCGTCAGAAGTTTCACCAATACCGAGAAGTGCGATATGATTTTCGTTGTCGGATTGGTAAATCCGACCTACACCAGTAACCGACTTTGCATCCAAGCATCTTGGCATCTTGGCATCTTTAATCAGCACAAACAACGCACCGCCTTCACCCAAACTTATTCCATCACGTTTTTTAGAAAACGGATTAGTTTTTTTGTGCGACAAAACTTCCAAAGCGTGAAATCCGTATGACGGCATTGAGGCAAGTGTATCAATTCCACCGGCAATTACAACTTTGCAAACGTCATTTTGCAACAATTTTACTGCGGTAGAAAATGCTTTCGCACCCGACGTGCAAGCCGTAGAAACACTCGCTGCATAATTTTTTGTACCTAAATACCATTTTAAAAACTCTGCAGGATTTCCGAGTTCTGCGTGGTGCTTATTTTCAGAATTTTCAAATTCTTGAATACCTGAATTTGTAGTTCCTATAACAATTCCGATTTCATCTTTTTCAAACCCCGACAAATCCAATTTATCAACGAGATATTTCAAAACTCTATTACATCTTAAATTATAACGTTCATCATCTATCGGCTCAAAATCCTGTTCCAATTTGCCAAAATAGAACTTATCACCTTTAATAATCGTATCGTCAAGAGTTAACTTGTCTGCAAAAACCGCACTCGCATCTGTTATAAAAATCCCGTTCATGTTAATATGTTACCATGAATAATTTGGAATTTCGTATAAAAAAGATTTCTTACTCTTGCGGAGAAGATATTGATTTGTCCGCTATCCCAATGATGATGAGAAGGAAACTTTCTCCTGTCGGCAAAATAGCAATGAGTACATTGCTAAAATGTTATGATGGCGAGGATGTAAAACTTGTTTATGCCTCAAGATATGGGGAATTGGAAAGGGTTGTAAAACTCATCAAACAAGAGCATGAAGAAAACGAAATTTCTCCGACCGGATTTAGTTTTTCGGTTCACAATTCAACAATCGGACTGTTTTCGTTATTAAAAACAATTTATAATTCATATAATTCAATTGCGGCAGGCGAAAATTCTTTTTCTGCAGGACTTTTAGATGCGGTTATGAATAAAGAAAAAACTCTTTTTTGCTATGCGGATTCTGTTGACAAATATGAAAGTATTTCAATTTTGATTGACTATAACGAAGGTGAAAAAGTTGTAATAAAAGATAATTCCGACAATTTGCCTCCAAACAGTTTTAACGAATTTATAAAAGGTGAAAAATATATTTGCCCACTATTCATTATGGAGCGTGCAAATGATTAGATTTATTCGTGGATTTTTGGTTGTAATAGTGTTCATCATATTCGGAATTGGCTCTTTATTGTTGAGTTTTCTATTTTTACCAATTGGTGGGATATTTTTGCAAGGCGAAAAAAAACGTGAAAAATTTTCTCACATAATCCACAAATTATGGCATGTTTACGCACAATTTTTCGTTGTTCTAGGTTTAATAAAAATCGAAAAACATAACGTCGAACAGGTCAAAGGAAAAATAATTGTCGCAACACATCCGACATTTATTGATATATTAATACTAATTGGGATTTATGATAATTCTTTATGTATCGCCAAAAAAGAACTTTTGAACAACATTTTTCTCAAAAACATAATCAAAAACGTATATATTCCAAACAACATTGATCTTGATGAATTTAAAAATATTTGTACAGAAGCTCTCAATGACGGCTACAATATAATAATTTTTCCAACCGGAACAAGAACTGTTGAAGGTGAAGAAATTAAAATCCACAAAGGTTCTGCAGCCGTACAAATTGCATCAGGAGCAGACATTCTGCCTGTAAAAATAGAATGCAATTACCCGTTTTTGCAAAAAGGAAAACCAATTTATGATGCCGGAGAAAAAGTTATAACTTATTCAATAACCCAACTTGATCCGATAAGGCTTTCTGATTTCAACGAAAGTTCCGAAATCAAACTAAGAAATGCAATTTGCGAAAAAATCAAGTTTGACTTTACTCACTAATTAGGTTATAAATATTAATAGGTGGATTAAGATGAGCTTAGAAAACGAAATTAAAACTCTAATTATCAGTTCATTAGAGTTGGAAGATATAACAATAGATGATATAAAAGATGATGAGCCGTTGTTTGGTAGCGGTTTAGGCTTGGACAGTATTGATGCGCTAGAACTTGGAATGGCGTTGAAAAAGAAATATCATATTGATTTAGGCGAAGATAAAGAAGAAAACAAAAAACATTTTTATTCAGTTAGAACAATAGCTGATTTTGTTAAAAATAATATTCAATAAGGATTTGTGCAAATGGGTAAAAAATATTCACAAGAAGAAATTTTTGAAAAATTAAAAACAATTTTGGTAGACGATTTTGAAATCGCACCTGAAAAATTAACACTTGATGCAAATCTTTTTGAAGATTTGGAACTTGATAGTATTGATGCAGTAGATTTAGCCGTAAAATTGCAAGAATTTACAGAAAAGAAAATCTCACCTGAAAATTTTAAACAAATCAGAACAGTAAATGATGTCGTTTTAGCTATAGAAGAATTGTTATAGTGCTACGCACGTAGCCTTTTGTAACAATATTAGTTCATACCTCATATATTGGTGTAGAGTTTTACGCACGTAGTCCTATGTGACAATATTCATTCCTGCTTCATATATTAGGTTTTAAGATGCAAAGAGGCATAGTCTGTATCAAAGCAGCTAGGCAGCTGAGATTTTTAGCAACTACGGGAGAGAGTTAAAATGTCATACTGAGGACAACGGTCCGAAGTATCGCATTGGAAAAATGATATCAACATTGCAATCTTTCGCTAATGCACAAAATGACAAGAATTTAAAAAGATTGCGCAACAAGTGCGCAATCTAGCGATTTGGTTTCGTTTTTCGGATTAGTAAATCCGACCTGCAAATTAAAATCTTATCGCTCTATAATCATATCGCCTTATTACCTTATAAAGAATGACAGATGTGTGAAAGCTTATAATATAAATTCCCCTTACGAGATAGCACCCACCTAAATCCTCACCTCACGAGGGAGGACTTTATTTCACTTAGCTGCTTTGCTTCTTAGCCGCCTAGCCGCTTTTGATACGGTCTTTTCACTTCTCACTTTTCACTAAAATCAATTACATTTAAAATACTTACATTAACTACAAATTTATGCTAAAATATAACTATGACAGATATATTTGACAGATTGGCAAAATCAGATTTTAGGAGCAAATTCAAACTCAAACAGGCAGATAAAGATTATATTACACAAAAGGGTTTGGATACTATTGAACGCCATGCCCACGATTTTATTTCTAAACGCCTTGCGCCGGCAGAAATCCCTAATGACGGGAAACAAACTCCTATGAAGGGACATCCCGTTTTTATCGCACAACACGCAACCGCATGTTGCTGTAGAGGTTGTCTATCAAAATGGCACAAAATCCCAAAAGGAATTAAATTAACTCAATCTCAACAGGATTATGTTGTCGGAATTATTATGAAATGGATTAAAAGACAAATTACATCTTAAAATTACAATTTAGGAGAATTTATATGAAAATTTTTAAATTTTTACTACTATTTTTATGTTTAACATTACCACTAAATTGTTTGGCAGAAAACTGGCAAAATATATCTTCAAACAAACCTATTGTTCAACAGATTGATAATAAAAATATGAAATCGTATGTCTACAACATACAAAAACAGATTAAACACAATTGGGAAAGTTTTAGATTTGATAATACTGCCAAAGGCGAAACTATAATTGTTGCAGAATTTACAGTTGCAAAAGACGGAAGTTTATTGGATTGCAAAATTCTCAAATCATCTAACAACCTTATGATAGACGAAATGGTTCTTGATGCAATCCGAAAAACCGCACCATTCAAACCTATTCCGTCAGATTTCACCGGAAAAAGTATTACACTTCAAATGACATTTGTAATATCAAAGCACTAATGTTCAAAACTTAGAAGCTTAAATCCACGTTTTTTCTTTTCTAATTCCCTATCAGGAAGTTCATAGCATTTGATACAACGAGCTTCATAAGTTTCATCTCCACCAATCATAATCAATGGAGAGTGCTTGTCAGCAGGTTTTCCGTCAATCAATCTTTGAGTTCTTGTTGCATTTTCGCAACCGCATTTCATACATACGGCGTGCAACTTATGAACTTCTGTAGCTATACACATCAATTCAGGCATACTTCCGAACGGTTCTGCCTTAAAATCAAGTTCCAAACCTGTTCCGATAATCTTTTTACCTTCATCCATAAGTTTTGAAATAACTTTAACAATATTTTTATCAAAAAACTGAAGTTCATCAATCGCAATAACTTCATCTTCCGGTTTTACAACACTCATAATTTGAATGGCATGCTTAACCTTAATCGCATCAAGCCACAAACCGTTTCTGGATTCAATATAATCCCCTTTTGCTCTTGTATCAACTTCCGGCGAAATAACTTTAACTTTTCTTTTCGCAATAATAGAACGTCTTACACGTCTTAAAAGTTCTTCTGTTTTTCCGCAACTCATCGGTCCTGTTATTAATTCAAAACTATATCCGTACATAAATTTTCACCACCGTTTAATTATCCCGAAGGATTTCCCAAATTCTCCTTTTGAATAATTATACACCTTTGAAAATTATTTTAAAAGTAAATTAATGTAAAATTTTATCACGCAATTTTTTCAACCCTGCACCATAGAAATACCTCAATTGTTCAGGGAAATTGTCCGCAATGTCAATCATATACATATCATGCACCGCAAGAGCTTTTATCAAAAATGCAACTTCTGAATTTTTTGTCCACAAAACTTTTGGATTTTTAGTTTTGTTCGGTTGGGTCATGCCAAAAAGCCCTTCGCTATCATCTGCTGCTAAAAACAAAAATTTTCCACTCAAATAATATCCCAACATCGGAACTCCTGAGTGTTCAAAAACCGTTCCAAAATTACAAATAAAATTGTCATACTTAACAATTTTTACATCTAAACCACGATTATACGCATCCAACAAATGTTGTTCAAGGTGTTTAAAATCCTCACCCCAAAGCTCAATATAAATATTTGTTTTGGCATTTTTTATGATTTCAATAGTTTTGTCAATAATTTTAGTTCTGCCATTTATAGACAAAATCGGTTCTGTATATTCTTCTTCCTTAATATCAGGGAGTTTCTTTTCTAAAAAATTTATCGTAGAATCAAATTTTCGTTTATAACGTTTAGTCAATTCTTTAGGTTTAATCGGAGTGTAAGTTATCGGTTTGGAATTTGAACTCAAAACAATATTAAGGCTCTCAAGATTTTTGAGCGTATCATAAGTTCTTGATTGCGGAATATTCGCAAGTTTACTGATTTCATAACCAGTCGCCGGAAACTTTTTCAAAAGCGCAATATAAACCTTTGACTGATATTCATTAAATCCGAGATCTTTGAGTTTTTCAATAACTTCATCCATAAAACAAGTTTAGCGAATTTTTTTACTTTTGGCAAGAAAGTTAAAAATAAATTGTAGTTAAAATTTTTGAACTAGATTTTCAAACATGGGGTTGAAAAGAATAAAAAATATGATATAATATAAATAGAAAAGGGTGTGTGGATTGCAGTCCACACTTTAAAAGCCCCTTTTATTTGGATTTTAGCGTTAGTATTATTAAAAGAATAAGCACTAACGCTTTTTCAGTTATACTGATTTCCAATTTTATCACCTCCTGCATATCGCTTTTGTTTTTGTTTAAATAGCAACAGAAGGATCGTGACT
>CALEJY010000085.1 GCA_937898445.1 uncultured Candidatus Melainabacteria bacterium
CCACGAGCATTATCATCACAATCAACAGCAACTAAACTATTGTCCCTGATATCATCAACTGTTATGTTGCCATTTTTGGATATAACATTAGCGTGTTCCAATGCCGATCTGAATAATAACGAAGTAATATTCGTTGCGGTTACGCTATTTTCATGAATTTGACCTACGTTAAGATTTTCTATATTAGATGATATTGGTGACTCTATTGAATATAATATAAAACCGATAGCAGAAGAGTTTTCATTTCCTATAATTTCGTTATTATTAATTTTACCAATAGTTATGTCCTTAACATTTGCACCTAGAAGCTTTATTACTCCGCCAAGCATAGTGTTCATTGTAATATCGTTATCGGAAACGGAATCTATTGAAATTGAATTAATATTTCCAGAACTGTTTGTAATTAATCCGTTGAAACCTGTTGCCGTTATAATGTTTCTTTCTATTTGACCAATTTTAAGCTCACCTTCAATCGTTCCATTGCCGTTGTATATTAACGCACCATTAATTGGCGAATTTGAGTGAATTATATTATCAACCAAAGAATCAATCTGTAATTCCTTTATTGTTCCACTTTGATTGTATATTAATCCACCATTTATACTAAAATTAGAACTAATTGTATTACCTGAAAGAGAATTAATCTTCAATGAATCTATCGTTCCGCTTTTATTGTATATTAATCCACCTTGAATTGAATTTTCAGAAGAAGTTATAGTATTATTGTTTACTTCATTCCAATTTATGGATTGAATACTGCTCCCTTCATTGTTCAAAACTCCGCCGTTTATATAACTTTTTGCATTAATTTTATTTTCTTTTACATTGTCACTCAAACTCAATTCGCCAACAGGAGTTAGAGTTCTTCTATTGTATATCAACCCACCAGTAAGCGTTCCTGTTGAAGTTATTTGGTTATCTATTAAATTTGTTATAATCCCTCTGGATTTTGCCGATTGAATATTAATAATTCCGCCAGAAATACTTCGATTAGTCTCAACTCTGCTTGAAAATACACTAACATTGTTTAAAGTTGCATCACAACCTTTTAAAAATAAAGCAGAACCATCTGGGTAGTTAGCTGTTGTTCTACCACTAATATTAACATTTTCCAATGATATAATCGCATCTACATCATTTATATTTATGCTTGCATTCTTTCCCTCATATTTTAAGTTTTTAAGAGCAAGACTTGAATTTTTAACAAACGTAAATTTGGAATCCTTTTCGTTTATTAATTTTTTCCCCTCACCATCAATTTCAATCGCATTAGCCCCGATAGGAATAGTCTTCAAACTCGAAATATCAATATCATTTATATCATTTGCAAATTGGATTTTAATAGGTTCAGTCGCATTTGTTATTACTTGTTGCAACTCATTACCTGTTGATACCGTAATATCTTTAGCAACAACAAAATTATTACCACTCAGCATAAGTGATAATATGGTAGAATAAAGCAATATTTTACTTTTATTTCGTTCTGTTTTCAGCTTCTTCATACTACTCTTAGTATAACTCAAATAACTTGAAAAACAAAAAATCTAAAATTAAAAAAGAGGTAGTAGAAGTTTGTTTTGCTGAATTCAAGTCTGCAATAATTTCTTCAAAAGATAAATGTCTTGAAAGCATTAAAAAAGAGCCCTTAGGCTCTGATTTTAATTGTTCTAGTTGTTTTAAATGGTGGAGGTTAGGAGATTCGAACTCCTGACCCCCTGCGTGCAAAGCAGGTGCTCTACCAGCTGAGCTAAACCCCCACATTTGGGTTGTGACATCTGCCACAATTTCTATTATACATGCTGATTTTTTTTTGTAAACCCCTTTTTTAAAAAATTTTATTTTCAATATTACAAAACCTCTCTACACCTAAATATTCTATCATTTTTACCACATTAATTAATTTTCTACTATCTCATAATATTTTTACAAAAAACGCCTCAAGATATTATCTCAAGGCGTTTTGCAAGTTTTTGAATTTTAAAATCGAATTTCAGCAACTAAAATGTGCTTACCATTTCCATATTAGAACCGCTTACTACATCTGAAAAATCGAAATTGTTCATTGTAATATTTTGTTCTGAATACATTACGTTATCAAAAACTAACTCATCACATTGTTTCAATGTCGTCAATGACAAGTTTTTAGCAGTTTTTGTATCAACGATTAATCTTTTTACTCTCATATTTTTTGGCAATGAAGTCAATTTTGTGTTTCTGATATTAAATACATTTGCTCTTACATCTGTATTCAATTTTTCAATGTTGCTTTTTTCCATTGTAAAGCTATCTGTCCAAATATGTTCAGGCAACTTACCGATTTTTGCATTTGTCATATTTACAAATTTTGCATCAATTGGTTTTTCAATTCTTTTAATTTCTGCACCTGTCATGTTCAATGTGTTAGAAACCCAACCGATTGAAAGTTTGCCAATAATTGCTTTTGACAAATTCAAGCTTCCATCTACATGATCCAATTCTAATGTTTTGATATTGCAACCTGACAAATCCAAGTCGCCACCTTGATAGTTGTTAATCATTTCTTGATAATCTTTTTTCATTTAATTTTCCTCCAAATTTATTCTCTTATAATTACATATAAACCTTAATTTTTTAATCATACAAATATATGTTTTTTATAAAATTTTAAATTAAAAAACTAAATCTTTTTCTAATATTTCTAACACAGAATTTAATCTGTTTTTATCCTTCTCATTCCACCAACCGATTAATGCTTCAAAAGCAGTAGCCTGCCTATATTCAACCTGAATATGTCGCCTGCCGATTGGGATAGATAAATTCCTTGCACGTCTTGCAATTTCATGTTCTTCTTCTGTCAAAATTTCATCAAGTTTTTGCAATAAAATTGCTTGAAATCCGGCTTTTACATTTTCGGTTGTAATTTTATGCAATTTTTTGGAATTTTCTGTAATTTTTGTTGTTCTTTCTCTTACAAAAAGTTCCCAAACTGCGTCACCTAAATATGCGTAATTTCTTAAATTCATTTCTTCCATAAAAAGAGTTTACTACAAATATTGTTTTTCTGAAAAAATTATGCAATAATTTTTCAAAGAAAGAGAGATTTTTATGAAAAAAATTATTTTATCTATAACTATTTTAACACTATTTTTAACATCAAATGTTCAAGCAGCAACAAAGCCGATTACTATTGATAATACACCGTCTTGCAGTTGTAACAAACAAACAAAATGTATTGATTTAATGACATCTATGTACAACGAACGTGCAACTTTATATAATGTTTTAAATCTGTCAAATGATCAGCAAAAATGTAAAGATGTAATTGACAAAAAACGCTATGAAGAATTAGGAAAACAATTCCAAGAATACGAAAAAGAAAAATATGTTCTTGATAATATGTGCAAACATAATGCGAGCGAAAAGGCTTTGAAAAAACAAGAAAAAGTTGTTAAAAATATCGAAAAAAACATGCAAGAAATCGGAAACAAATACGACAAAGAATTTAAGTCAATCCTAAATTCCGAACAAAAAGGAAAATATAACACTGTTAGAAAAATGGAGAAAAAAGAAGTTAGATATTGCATGAAAAACAAAGCTTTTTACAAACGAGATCCCAAACTTCGCCCATTTGGAGAAAGAATGTATTCAGGCGAACAAAATGAAGTTCTTTGCCCAAAACATAATAAATGGCATTTGTTCGGATACAAACATAAAATCAACTAAAATAATAAAAATTTTTAATCTATAAAACGGCACTATTTCAATAAAATAGTGCTTTTTTTATTGCAAAACTCTGCATTTTTTAACTTTCAAATAGCCCAACAGAATAACCTCTTATGGTAATGTTTATAACCTAAGATAAAGTACATAATCTAATATGGTTTTTTAAAAAATATTTTTTCGTGAATTTTTTAGAAAAAATTCATTACACAAGGAGGTAAAAATGACAATTAAAAAACTTACTGTGGCAGCTGCAATTGCCGTTGGAATAGCAACGTGTTCCTTGAATCAAGCAATGGCGGCTTGTCCTTGCGCAACACCGGAAACACCCGCACCTTGCGCAGAACCATTACCTGTTGTAACAGGTCCGGCATGTCCATGTGAAACTGTTAAACCTAACACATGTACAAAATGTAAAAAAGCAATGCCAGATTGTGATTGCAAAAAACAAGAAGCAAAACCTTGCGATCCATGCGAAAAACAAAAGAAATCAGACTGCGGTTGCCCTGACGAAATTAGTTGTGACAAACCTGCAGAACCGGCATGCGCTGTTTGTCCGCAAACAGGAAAACCTGACAGAAAAGACATGAAACAAGTTTATGGTTATCCTAACGCAATCTATGGTACAAACAACTACGTAGGTCAACCTGCAAACTCAATCTTTTCAACCGACACACCTCATGCAGCAACTGCAAGAGCTTTATCATCAGCTATTAACGGAACAACAGTTGCTACAGACGGGCAAATTACAGGAGCTGCAACCCAAATGCCATGTTTAAACGAAGCTCCTACACGTCATAACGGTATTCCGATTAACAGAAACGAAAGATTGATGGATGGCAACAATTGTCCTATTGATTTTCAATCATCAAACTCAATTGATGCAATAAAGAAAACTTTTGTTCCCTATGAAATTCCCAAACAAGTAATGCAAACAACAGGTGCTGCTGCAAACTTAGGTGGTTGTCAGTTCCCTGATGTTCCGAACGGTTTTTGGGCTGCATGTGATATCGACAAACTAGCAATTAATGACGTTGTTGTCGGTTATCCTGACGGTTATTTCAAACCGAACAGACATATTTCTCGTGCAGAATTTGCAACAATTTTGGTTAAAGGTTTCAACTTAGACAAATGCGATATGCCACGTGAAGGTTTATTTAAAGACGTACCAAAAAGCAACTGGGCTAACGCAGCAATTGCAAAAGCAGTTGATGAAGACTTGTTGAAAGGTTACCCAGACGGCAACTTCAAACCAAACCATCCTGTAACAAGGGTTGAAGCACTAGCAACAATTGCAAAAGGTATGACTTGTGATATCGACCAATGCAAAGCCGATGAAATTTTAAGCAAATATGCAGACGGCGGTTCTATTCCAAATTGGGCAAGAATTCCGGTTGCAAAATCACTTGAAAACGGTGCATTGAAAGACATGCCTAACCCAAATATGATTATGCCTAACAAAGAAGCATCTCGTGCAGAAGTAGCATCAATGATGCAAACAGTTCGTGTAGCTTTAGGTTATGACACAAACCCTAAAACTGCAAACAACATTTGTCCGGCTTGTCCTGTAAACAAAAATGCTTTTGTAGAAAATGAAGAAATCGTAAAAATCCCTACATTAAAGGTTAAAATGATTGACCAATTGACTGCAAAATCATCACACGTAGGACAATACTTCAGAGCAAACACTCTTGAAGACGTGACAATTAACGGCGTAACATATCCTTGCGGTTCAACCGTAACAGGTCAGGTAGTAGAAGTTATCAGACCATCAGGTTGTGATAAAGGTGCATTAAAATTGTCATTCACAAACATCAAAAACGGTGATTGCAAAACAGAATTACCAAAACAAATCTTGCAAGCACAAGTTAATAAATCAAAACAAGTTAACCCAGTTGCAAGATTGGTAGAAATGCCGTTTACACTAGCAGGTTCATTGGTTGGTGTAGCAGGTAGAACCGTTGGTGGTGTAGTTACAAACTTAGGTAACGCAGTAGAAAACGTTTCAAATGACGCAGGTTATATGTTAGGACATGCGTTTCAAGGTCAATTTGGTGCAGCAGCCCGCAGCTTAGGTGACGGTTTGTGGGAAACTGTAAAAGCTCCAGTTGACGTAACAAGAACTGCATTATCAGGAACAATGGGCTTATTCCAAACTACAGGCGACGAATTTGCTTACCTTGTTGACCCTCGTGGATACAAAATATCTGCAGTTAACCCAAGAGAACACATTACTATTGCTTTCGGATGTAATGAGTAGATGCTAAACATTTCACTCCCTTCCCTCAAAAGGGTAGGGATGGGGATGAGTGCTATCCCGCAAGGGAAAAAGCAGCTAAATCGGTCGGGGTACCTACCCTGATGACAGATAATTTCATTGATAGGTCGGATTAATCTGACAGTGAAATTAAAACATTACAGAAGAAAGACACAGTACCAATTGTTCGTTGTCTGAGGAAATCCGGTATCTTAAAAAAGATATCGGATTTTCTTTTGATTAAATCCTCCCTTGAGGGAGGAAAAAGGTGGGTGCTGATTGTTTTATATCCCTTCGGGATAGCACCCATCCTAACCTTCCCTCTAGGGAAGGAATTACGTACTTGTACTAATCTCAATATAAATGGGATTACTACGTTACTCCTTGTAATAACAGTTTGTAGGTCGGATTTACTAATCCGACAATGTAACTGTCATTACGAGGAACAAAGCGACGTAGTAATCCCATTCATATTGAAAATAATAATGAGATTGCGACGTTCCGTTACACTCCACTCGCAATGACAGATAAAGACAGTAACATTATCGCACCACTGAAAATACGTCATCTTCCAATAATGATTTTTGGAATTCTTCGCATTCCGCTATCAAATCTGTCAGAATTGCATATTTATTTGAATGCAAAACTTTTGGCAAATCAGTCATTTCACCAACAAAATCTACAACGTAATAATCTTTGTTTTGCTTTTTTATTTTTATCAATCCAATATCATCAAATATTGAAAATAACAGTTCAAATACCTTATATGATTTACCCAAAAAGCTTGCACAACGGCGTAATTCAACTTTTCCATCATTGTTATGACAAGCAAACTTCAACATTTTGCAAACCGTTTTCAAAAATTCTTCTTCATCCATATATTTCAAATCATAGTTCATAAAATGGATTGATAAAGGAGTTGTTTGGTTCAAAATCCTATCAAATGTTTCCTTGTCTGCCGGATAATCAAACAACATCAAGGCATCACAAGGTCTTAAGCTATCTCTCGTAATCGTTCTTGCATACAACGCATCAAACGGTTTCAATTTGTCGAGAATTGACTTACTCTCCGCAAAAATCAATATATTCTGTTTAGATGATTTCACATAATCATTAACCTGCGGCAAAATATCTGTTTTTTTGCGGTGATCATATAATTTTTGTTTCGGAAGTTCTTCTTCCTTCAAATACTCTGAATGAATATCGTCTATAATAAGTTGAACACTTGTAACTCCGTTATACTCATTCTTTTGCGGATGAAAAGCAATATCTAAAGTATCACCTTTAACCAAAGAAACATCACCATCTTTCCAACGAATACAGTTAAATTCCGTATTGCCGGCTTGACAAGTCAATCTCAAATGGTTTTTATTTTCGCCCATCAATCTTTTTTCTTTGATTTTCAAATTTTTAATCGCAAAAATCGGGCTAGGATTTGATGCTCCAAAAGGTTCAAGTTGCGAAATATCATCTATCAAATCAAGCGTGATATCATCAGGAGTAAGTTCCAAATCAATATTCAAAAATGGTTTCAAATCCTTTCCTTGCGACATTTCTTTTACAGTTTTGCAAAGGGCAGACTTAACCTGTTCAAAGGAAGATTTTTCTTCGCTAAACGCCAACCCTGCAGCCATTGCGTGACCACCAAAACCATCAAACAATTCAGAATTTATAGAAATCGTGTCATAAAGATTAATCCCCTCAACACTTCTTGCAGAACATCTGAACTGTTTTGTTTCATCAGAATAAGTCATCAAAAACGTCGGTTTGTAATACTTTTCAACCAACATTGATGCAACAATACCGATTATACCAATATGCCATTCTTTGTTGAAAAGAACTATTGCAGGATTTCTGTTTCCTTCTTTTTTAACCATCTCATCAGCTTCGGCAAAAATGTTTTGACAAAGTTCCTGACGAATTTTGTTAAATTCATTTAAAGATTGAATAGCCATTTCAATTTCTTGTTTGTTATCAGAAATCAAAACTTTCAAAGCCGCATCAACCGTATCAAGTCTGCCTGATGCGTTTATACGTGGCGCAATACCAAATGCAATTTGTTCTGAAGTAATTTGACCTTTATATCCGGCACTTTCTAACAATCTGGTTATTCCGTAATGTTTTCCGGCAGAAATCAATTCCAAACCTTTTGTTACAAGATATCTGTTTTCACCAATCAAAGGAACAATATCGGCAACCGTTCCAACAGCAACGTAAGGAAGAATTTCCGGTATAAATTCCAACTTGTTATATTTTTCCAATAACGCATGAGCTGTCTTAAACGCAACTCCAACCCCTGCAAGAGAAGTCAAACTTTCTATTTGTTTTGTTGTAAGATTTTCATCCAACGCATCAGGAGCTTTCGGGTTAATAATTCCATAAGCTTTTGGCAAAACTTCCGGCGCTTCGTGGTGATCGGTAATAATTACATCTATTTTAAAACTGTTCAAAAAGTTCACTGCATCAACATCAGAAATCCCACAGTCACAAGAAATAATAACTTTTGGTTTAACCTGTGTCATTATTTTTACTAACGCCTTTGTATCAAAGCCGTGACCTTCTTTTTCTCTATCAGGAATAAAATAATTTACATCCGCACCAAGATATTTGAAAGTTCTGTATAAAAGAGAGGTTGATGTAACGCCGTCAGCATCAAAATCACCGTGAATAACGATTTTTTCGCCATTATCTATCGCAGTAGAAAGCCTTTCCACAACCTTGTCCATATCGCAAAAAGCTTTCGGGTGGATAATTTTAGTTTCCAACGGGTGAAGAAATTCATAAATCTCCTCATCTGTTTTAACCCCTCTTGAATGCAAAAGTCTTGCAATCAAAGATTTGTCGTTACCGTCATATTTATTAAAAATCCACTCTTTCATAATCCTCTCCCAGCAGAATTATAGCATAAACAAAGTGGGAAACTATTTTAATAAATCATTAGGCACAATCTCAAAAGCATCAACTATTGAATAATTTGTCGGCAAAATAAAGACAATAGAATTTGATGTCGCTTTTTTATCCATTTTCATTAATTCAACCATTTTTTTCAAATCAAATTTTGGAATTTGACGAAAATCATATTTTTTTATAATATCTTCTGCCAAAAATTTATAATTTTTATCAATCAAATTCTTATTTACCGCAAGGTTAAAAGCAAACCTAATCCCCTCAACTACTGCCTCACCGTGAGTGAATTTTTTATAATTCGTAATTTTTTCTATCGCATGAGCGTATGTATGACCAAAATTCAAAATTCGTCTTAATCCGCATTCTTTTTCATCTTTTTCAACTACAGAAATTTTCAATTTTACACAAATTTCTATCAATTGAGAAAGTGTTTTTTCTTTTCGTTCAAGAATTTGTTCTGATTTTTCGGTCAAAAAATTAGTCAAATGCAAATCTTCATCACACTTGCAACTTTTTTCGATAAATGAATATTTTACAACTTCACCCAATCCGGTTTTAAACTGTCTGTCATCAAGAGTTTTGAGAAATTTCGGATTAATAAAAACAACTTTTGGCTGATAAAAAGCACCGACCAAATTTTTGCCAAACTTCGTATCAATCGCAGTTTTTCCACCAACAGAACTGTCAACACATGCCAGCAATGTTGTCGGAACTTGTATAAAATCAATACCTCTCATATATGTAGCAGCCGCAAATCCAGCCATATCACCGACTACACCGCCACCAATCGCAATAATTACATCTTTTCTGGTTAATTTTAATTTCAATGCGTGATTAAGAATTTTTTCATAATTTTTGAAATTCTTTTCTTTTTCACCATCTTTTAATACAAACTTGTTTTCTTTTGGTATATCAAGGATTTTGCCATATAATTTTTCAACTTTTTGCGAAATTACAACAAAAAAATTCCTATTTTTTATGTAATCAAAAATCTTTGTTCTTAATTCTGAAATTTCTTCGTTTTCGATTAAAATAGGATAACTTTTTTCTTCCGAATTTATTTTTACAAAAAGATTAACCATTAATAGCTCCAAGAATTTCTCTCACAACATCATACGGATTTTTTCCGGTTGTATCGATTGTTATATCAGCTTTTTCGTAGTTTTTAGAACGCAATTGCATTAAATTTGTTATTTTTTCAACCGAAAAATTCTTTTTCAATAGCGGTCTTTTTCTGCCAATAGCAAGTGAATGATTGTTTTCGGCTTCTAAAACCTCTGATTTTATGCGATTATAAATCTCTTGCGGAGTAGCTTTCAGATAAATTACGTGAGAAGTTTCTAGCATAATTTTTCTGTTTTCCTCATTTTCAAAAGCTCCGCCACCGGCAGAAATGATAGCTTTTTCTCCTTTACAAAAATGTTTAACTTTTTCATTTTCAAGCATTCTAAAAAACGACTCACCATGTTTCAAAAAAATTTCGGAAATCTTTTTTTGAGTGCTTTTTTCGATTTCGGCATCAATATCAACATATTTGTAATCAGGAAGTTCTCTAGTCAACTCATCACCGGTAGTAGTTTTTCCACAGCCCATCATACCAATCAATACAATATTCTTTTTCATGGTTAATATTTTACTATAAATAGAAAATATATTGCAAATGGGGATCAAGACTTAATTGTTTATGTGCATAGCACTTGTTGATTTAAGTGAAAAGTGAGAAGTGAAACGTGAAAAGTCCGTATCGTTAATTACCCTCTCTCTTTGTGAGAGGGTTGAATTTCTTAGTGAGTTGTAACGAACTTAGAAATTCGGGAGAGGGTTCTAATATTGTATTATCTACATCGTTGCGCAATCTATTATCAACATTGACAGACCCTGAATCAAGTTCAGGGTGACAGTTACATGGCATTGCGATTGGAGTGCAACGGAAAACTCTACACCAATTTATGAAGTAGGAACCAATGTTGTCACAGAGGGC
>CALEJY010000086.1 GCA_937898445.1 uncultured Candidatus Melainabacteria bacterium
AACTCCGGCATCAATTGCGGCTCTCGCCCCCATAACAGAACATGCGGTTGCCATGCCTAAGTCGTTGTGGAAGTGCATTTCAATTGGCATTTCTGTTTCTTTTGCGATTTTGTAAATCCTTTCGTAAGTTGTTTGCGGATCTTCGTAACCTAGTGTATCGCAGTATCTAAAACGTCTTGCACCGGCTTTTTTAGCTTCATTTGCATATCTGATAAGAAAATCAATGTCGCTACGAGATGCGTCTTCTGCGTTAATACCAACATCAATTGCACCTAATGATTTTGCACATTCTACGGCTTCACATGTCATGTTAATAATATCTTGCGGAGTTTTTTTACCCAAATATTTGCCGTTAATCATTTGTTCGGAAGTTGATTGAGAAAGGTTGATATATTTGAGTTTTGGTACATTTTTGAAAGAAAGTTCAACGTCAGATGCAATTCCTCGCATCCAGCCTGATAATCTTGTTCTAGAGATAACTCCTCTTTCAACTAATTCAAGGTTGCCGTTAAGATAGTTTATTTCGTGTTGAGTAGTTGGAAAACCGAACTCGGACTGCGTAATTCCCATATCATCAAGCATAAGGTTAATAATCGTTTTTTGTAGTTTAGCCAAGCCAAGTCTGGATGTTTGAACCCCATCTCTGTTTGTAACGTCAACGAAATAAATTTTGTTTTCTCTCATACGCACTCCTTTGTACACAAATATAAATAACTTGCATTTTTTGAAAATATTAATTACAATGTTAAGTATGAAATCTTTTATGATTTCTGTCAAGCATCTTTATAAAAACATAATATTATGACAAATACAAAACAATTAGAGAAAAAAATAAATAAAGTTTATAAAAAAGGTAATGTTAAAAGCGCAATTGAGCTTTGTCAAATTGGTTTGCAAGACGATCCTACCAATGCAGATTTGCATGTAAGATTGGGGGATTTGTATTTGGCATGGCATTTGGATATTTACAATTCATGCCAGTATATTGACGAGGCGATTACCGAATACCAAAGAGCATTGGAAACTTACATAGATTCTGCTGAAATCTATTTTAAAATAGGTCAAGCGCACTTTTTCAAAGGCGATTTGGATAAGGCTATAAATTACTTAGATACTGCGATTTCTAAAGATAATAAATTGGGAAAAGCGTATTATCTTTTGGCTGAAACTTATACTAAAAAAGCAAGATTTTCTGATGCTGTTATGAATGCTAAAAAAGCGATTAAAGCGATGCCAATGGCTAATTCTTGTGCGCACTTTTTGCTTTCAAGTTTGTATAATGTTTCATCTGCAAGAAGTTTTAAAAACTATTGTTTATCAAAATTTGAATTTGCGCTATCTGTTTTGACACTTCCTTTTGACAAAATTGCTTTAGGAAATGTAGCAAGAATGATGACGTATGTAAAATTCTTGCCAACTCTTGTTAAAGGGGCATATTTAGTTCAAACTAACAGATTGAGTGAGGCTCTTGAATTATATCGTGATGCGGTTGATAAAGCTCCGGGATTTATTCCGCTATATTGCTTGTTAGGCGATATTTATCGTTCTTTAGGGCAGTTTGATGATGCGGTGACAGAATACAAAATGGCTATTTGGTTAGATGGTTTGAATATTCCGGCATATAGACATCTTTGTCAGGCTTACGAAGAACAAGGTGATTATGATAGTGCAGTTGAGATTTATGAAAAATTAATCCAAATCATGCCAAACATGCCTGATGTACATTCAAATCTTGCAAATATTTTGTATGTAAAAGGCGATATTGACGGTGCGATTTCTCATTTTCAAACTGCGGTTACCTTGAACCCTAAAAAGCAATGGACAAGTGTAATTAACCAAACATTAGGTTTTGTATATCAAGAATCAAAACAGGATTTGGATGCAGCTATCAGTTCTTATCAAAGTGCGTATCTTTTAACTCCAAAAGACATTGATATATACGTAAATTTGGGCAGTGCTTTTTACGACAAAGAAGATATTGAAAATGCTTTGCAAGTTTATAGAAACGCATTGGATTTAGATCCTGAAAATGCGAAAATTCACTGTAATTTAGGCTTTTTGTACTGGGGTAAGGGCGATATTGATGAAGCTTTGAAAGAATACGGATTGGCTATTAAGTTTGACCCAAGTTATGATATTGCTTACAATAATATGGGTGTAATTTATCTTGACGATTTGGGAAGGGTAAAACAAGCGGCTGATTTATTCAAAAAATCAATTGAATGCAATCCTAATTACGCTTTAGCTCATTTCAATTTGGCTCGTGCAATTGCAATTACCGGTGACAAAATTGAGGCAGCTAAACTTTATCAGGTTGCTCAAGATATAAATAAGATTACGAACGAAATTGATCCGCAAGATATTTTGGATAAAATTAATGCGTTGTTTGAATAGTTTTTAATAAAGAGATTGCGCAACAAGTGCGCAATGACATGATTAATTATTTATAAACTTTATTTCCAATTTGCACTTGTTTTGCGTACATTTCTTCGCAAGCTCCATAACCTCGGCTTGTTGCATCGGTATCGGTTCTTGATAAGCTGGATCTTCCTAGCGTATCACCTTTTTCATTATAAATATCGATTAAATAGCCGTCAATTTTGACAATGTCGTTCTTTTTGATTTTCAACAAAGCCCCCATTACATTAGCGTTTGCCGGAATAATATGAGTGTGCGAAACATGAGAACTTACGTAATCTATTCCCCAGTTAGCTCTGTCATAAGGCGGTTTACTTTGCCACTGCAAACGACGACTTTGACCTAAGGTTTTGAAAGATTTGAATTTCCAATGTTTATATAATTCTTTTGGATTTGACGCTAATTCTCCCCACGCAACTCCCAAATCCATCAAAAACACATCATCAAATTCGCTCCTCATAACATCTCTGAACCAAAAATTATTGTTTTTAGCAACGACTAGCCCTGACAACGAATATTCGGCTTGCGGTTGGATGGCATATTTGTGTTTTTCTCCATTAACCTTCATATACTTAGCGTTATCTAGCATATTTTGTATAGGGTCGTTGTAAGTGTCGATTGGAGATTGCGTAACTGATGACACATGCGGAAAACTAAATTTACGGAATAAAATATCGCCAAGAATTGAATTTATTACAATAATAATAAAAGTAATCAAGCTAAATCTACAAAACCATTTCCAGATATCTTCAAAATCCATAACACCTCTTAAATATTTGCAGTTTCAATTGTTTTTATCGGTAAAACAATTCCGAATGTTGAACCTTGTCCAACTGCAGAATGTACAAATACTTTACCGTCATGGTATTTTTCAATTGTTTGTTTTACAAGATGTAATCCCAAACCTGTTCCTTTAACGGTGTGAATGTTGTTTTCAACCCTATAAAATCTGTCAAATATTTTCTTTTGAAATTCCGGTGCAATACCGCAACCCTGATCTGTGACAGTAATTTCGGCATTGTTATCTGATTTTGTAAGATTAACCTTGATTTCTCCATTGTCAGGAGAATATTTTATAGCGTTAGAAAGTAGATTTGTCAATGCTCTTTCTATTCCATCATAGTTAAATAAAAATTCAGGAATTCCATCTTCTTTTGTTAAAGAAATTTTTAAGTTTCGTTCTTTAGTCAAAGCTTGAACTTGCGATACACAGGTATCAACAACTTCGTACACGCTATTCAAGGATTTTTCCATCTGAGCATTTGCTTCCATTCTAGAAAAATCTAAGATATCATTAACCATACCTTGAAGTCTTATGATTTCTTGGTTTATAGTTCCGATAAACTCTTTTTGAGTATCGTAATCAAATTCATTTCCGTAATTATAAAGTGTGTCGATATAACTTCTCAAGACAGTAACCGGCGTTCTGAGTTCGTGTGAAACATTTGAAATAAATGTCGATCTCATCGCATCCATTTCAGCCTCTTTTGTCATATCAATAAGAACGATTATATAGCCAACGTAATCTTTGTTTCTTGTAAACATTGGCGAAATAATTGATTTGATAACTCTTTTGTCGACTTGAATGTTAAATTCAAGCGGTTTGTTTTCCATAACTTCAAGTGGCGTATCTTTAAATTCTTCAATCTTATCCTTGAAACAGAAATTTCCTTCCGTATCAACGTAATCTTGAATTTTGATATTCAAAATTTGCTCATCATCAAGTTCAAGGAGCTTGTGCGCATGATTGTTGATTAAAACGACATTGTCATTGTTATCACAAACGACAACACCGTTTGCAATGCTCATCAAGACCGCTTCTAATTTATTTCTTTCAAGTGTTAATTGTTCAATATTTTGTTCTTCGTATATGTGAAGTCTGTTAGACATTTGGTTGAAGGCATTAAATAATTCTTTAACTTCTGCGCTAACGTCTTTGTCTTTAATTGTGTAACCAAATTCGCCGGTAGAAATTTTTTGAACCCCATTATGAAGTATCCTTAATTCTCTTGTAATAAGGTAAGTGTTTATAAGGATTACAAACGCAAACACAATCCACGCCACAGAGAATACAAACAATAATGATGCACGTGTTGTTGATGATATTTGCGAAATTATACTACCAGATAATCCTACTGTTACAGAACCGATATTTATTCCGTTAGAATTAATCATTGGTGAGCTGACAATTATATTTGATGTTTTGAGGTTAGAATTTTGTTCTGCGCCTGTTCTATAGAGGAGTTTTCCATCTGAATTTCTAAACTCAATAAAAATAATGTCGCTATGAGATTCTACAATTGTATCAGCATGAGTTTTTAATGTTTCTCTATTACGATTGTTGGATGTATGCTCCACAAGTTCAGTGCATTCAATAGCTAAGGCTTTGGAAACAATTTGTCCAAAGTTTTGATATCCTTCATTTAATTTTTTCTGTATATTAAAAATCGCAAATACCGCAATAGCAACAATTAAAATAGTGCTGAGTAACAATCCCGATATAATAAGGCGGTTTTGCGTTGTTAAGCTCACCTGTTTTGTCATAGTAAAATTATATCACTCTTAATCCTTGTGGGCAAGTAGTTATTCAATAATATCAGCAAGATTAAATCTTATAACTTTTGCTAATTCATCAAGGCTCATTTCTATTTGATAACCGATTTTCCCGCCACTAAACATAATTGTTTCAAAATCTTTTGCGGAATTATGAATTGTGGTTGTGAAAAACTTTTTCATTCCGATAGGAGAACATCCGCCATGAATATATCCTGTCAGTGGCAACAATTCTTTTGATTTAATCATTTCAACTGATTTTTCGCCAACGCTTTTAGCCGCTTTTTTAAGGTTTAATTCTTGTGCAACCGGTAACATAAAAACGTAATATTTTCCTGATTTTCCAACAGTTACCAATGTCTTGAAAACTCTATCTGGGTTTTGGTTTAAAGTAGATGCAACTTCAACTCCGCTTACGGCATCTGTTCCGACGTAACTGTAAAAATTGTATTTGATTTTTAATTTGTCAAGTTCTCGCATTGCGTTAGTTTTGTGTTCCATAGAATTTCTCCTAAAAAATTACCCCCAACAAATGGTTGAGGGTAATTTCAAAATTAATATATTTTTAACCTCTTTCGCAAATAGTTCTTGCTGCGTGTACACCTGATGCAGAAGCTTGAATTAAGCCTCTTGTAACACCTGCACCATCACCGATTGCAAACAAGTTTTTAACACCTTCTGTTTCTAAGTTGTCAGTCAATTTTACTCTTGCAGAATAGAATTTAACTTCAATACCGTAAAGAAGTGTGTATCTTGAAGCAGTTCCCGGACAAACTTTATCAAGAGCTTGCAACATCTCAATAATGCTTGTCATTTGTCTATATGGAATTACCAAACTCAAGTCACCAGGAGTTGCACAAGTAAGAGTTGGTTTGATTATGCTTGATTTAATTCTTTCCGGTGTAGAGCGTCTGCCATCAAGCAAATCGCCAAATCTTTGAACCAAAATTCCACCTGCTAACATGTTTGCAAGTCTTGCGATATGTTGACCGTATTGGATTGGTTCTTTGAACGGTTCTGTAAATTTTTCGCTAACTAACAATGCAAAGTTTGTGTTGTTGGTCGTTTTTTCTGCATAACTGTGACCATTTACGGTTGAAATCCCGTTATAGTTTTCCTGAACAACTTCTCCATTCGGGTTCATACAGAATGTTCTAACTTCATCTCCGAAAGTTGGTGAATGGTAAATCAATTTAGATTCATACAATTTATCTGTTAATGGTTCAAATACAGGAGCCGGAAGTTCTACTCTAACGCCGACATCTACAGCATTGTTTACCATACCGATTTTATGTTTTGCAAATTCTTGAGTTAACCAATCAGCACCTTCTCTACCTGGAGCAACAATTGTGTATTCGGCTTTTATAGTTTCGCCGTTATCAAGAACAATACCTTTAACCTGTTCGCATTCAACAATCAATGACTGAGCAGAAACATCGTTCAAAATAGTAATTCTGTCGTTCAAATAATCTTGCATGTTTTTAAGAACATTAAGACTTCTTTCTGTTCCTAAGTGTCTTACAGGTGAATGTACAAGTTTTAATTCTGCAAGAACGGCTTGTCTTTCAAGTTCTTGAAAAACTTTCATGTCTGTTCCGAAAACTTCATCAGTTGCGCCGTAATCAAGATATAATTGATCTGCATAAGCAATCAAATCTTCAACTTGTTTTCTGGCCATATAATCAACCAAGTGACCGCCCACATCCGGAGTAAGAGTTAATTTGCCGTCAGAAAACGCACCTGCGCCACCCCATCCGCAAAGTAGACCACATCTTTTACAAGTAGGACATTTTGCATAGCCTTCTCGAAGCAAACATTTTCTTTTTTCAATACGTTGCCCTTTTTCAATTAAAACTACTTTCCAATCAGGTTTAAGTTTTGTGATTTCTAAAGCCGCAAAAATTCCGGCAGGACCTGCTCCAATAATAGCTACATTGTACATTTCATATCTCCAATATTCTACTTAGTCAACCAATTAAATTTAACCTAAACAAGTTGATTTTTAAAGTGTTTGTGAAGAATTTGTTAAGTATTGACTTTGCTGAAAGAAATGTCATCAAGAGTTATTTTAAAATTTTTCTGACCGTATTTTTGATTGCTTGTGAGATGTAGGTTCAAAGAAACCGGCTCTCCGATTTTTTGTTTTGTTTCTCTGTTAAAACTTTCTGTAATTCTTAGTTTGGTCGAACGCAAAAAGTTCATAATACTAAAACCATAACTTCTCTTTGCATTATGTACATCAAAACTTGTAGAAATTTTTTTAGCCTTGCAAACTTGTAGTGCTTTGCCTAAAAGCTCACCTAATTCTTTCAACTTTTTGGCTTGAAGTCCTGTAAATAAATAACTTCCGCTTTCATCAATTATGCATCTAAAGTAATCTGATGGTTGCACATTCTTTTGGTTCCAAGCTTTTGGATAACCTTTAACCCCTTGCAAAAAATCGTAATCAGGATCATGTTGTGCAAATTTCCTGATAATATTGTATTTTTTAGGATCATTATTCACCGGTCCTACAAGTGTTGTGGTTAGTTGTCTGGTTGCAGAACGAGTTAATTTCGGACTGAATGATTCCATATTGTCGATAAATACTCTTATCGGCATTACACTTGTAAAAGACGGATTATTATTGTTTATGGCAGAAAGCATAAAAATTCCTTTTTTAGCATTAAAACGCATAAAAAATTTTTTTGCTAGTTGCCATTATCAAGAATTAACAAATTTGATTTAAAAGGTTTTCTTTTTGTTTGTTTTGCGTGTTCAATATTTGAAATAACTTCTTTTATGTCTTCAGAATTATTGATTTCTTGCGCTTCTTTGGCATAATTAAGAGCGTTATCCAAATTGTTTGCATTCATACAAATTACTGCCAAATTGTAACAAACCATATATCTTTCTTCATCTGATTTGACGAGTTCATAAGCTTTTTTTAAAGCTTTTATTGCTTCTGAATTTTTATTTAATTCTGCATAAGCAATTCCCAAATCAATGTATCCGCCTGCCAAATCAGGTGCGTTTTTGATATAATTTTGAGCTTCTTTTAATTTTCTCAAAGATATCTGATTGGATGTTCCTAATACAACCGGAGCATAGATTAATCCTTTCATTTTCAAATCTTTTTGAGGAGTATTTGTAATTGTCGGAGCTAATTTGTATAATAACTTGATAGTGTTTATATCTTTTGACGAAAGATATTGGAAAGAACTTCTATACGGCGCATAAAAACTTGTATTGTCGGTTGACATGTACATTAAATCTTCTGTGCTGTAGCTATGCCCCATTATTCCAAGAGCATGCCCGATTTCGTGTAAAATTGTGTTATACATTTCTTTATCAGAAAAGAAGTTCCCGTTTGGATCTTTTGTGTACAAAACAATTTTCATTTTGTGCAAAATATCTCCCTTATAGTTTGGAGTTGTAAAACCAACGACATATTTGCACTCTTGACCGTTACAAGTGCCTGATGGAGTATTTGAGATTTCAACAACTATATCAGCGTTATTGCTATTGTCAGTTGTTGCAAAAGTTATAAACCCTGTTGAATATTGCCATTGAGAAAAAGCTTTCAAAATTTCTGTTTTATAATACGGTGGAATATTTACATTATTATCTTCTGTAACCGCAACTTTTAGAGGAAATTTTTCTGTATCCCAACGCAAAATTCCGTTATCATGCGGAACTTGTTCAATATAGTTATCTCCAATAGTATTCAAAATCGTACGTTGCCAATCTGATATTCTGTTTTGCGCAGCTTGCTGTGCGCTATCTTTTTGGTTGCTTGAGGCAATTTCAAACATTTCTTTTTGAATTGTATAACTTGGCGCAAGATTTGTTAGGGCTTTTACGTAAAAATATCTGTAATCCTTGTTGTGTGGATTTAGAAAGACTGCATTTTTCAAATTCTTTCTTGCTGCAACATAATCTTCTCTTTTTAATGCGCTTTGACCTTGCCAATAATAAAACGACGGCATCAATTTAAAAACAATACCGAAAACAATTACAAATAAACATATTAATATTGTCGTTCTTCTATCGTTATTGTTTGTTTGTGTCATCTTTTACGCCTTTGTCTATTTCAAGAATTTTGGCAAGTGAACGAGTATCGCCTTTAAGTTTAAAATATTCTGCAAATTTAGGAGTAGTTTTTAAGTTGAAACTTCTTCCGTTTTTATCTCTAGTCTTTGCAACAAGCCCTTTTTCTACCAATTCCTGAACATGCTCATACGCCGTAGAACCTCTCAATTCTTTCAAATCAGTTTGTCGGATTGGTTCTTTTAATGCAATTACTGATAATGTTCTCAATACTGCCGGTTTTAAATCAACAGGGCAAAGAAGTTCTACAAGATCCATATAATCTTCTTTTACTTGCAAAATATATCCGTTTTCGTCATCAATTTCCAAAGCTCCATCCCTTGTGGAATAATCCATAATCAATTCCAATATAGCTTCTTCAATCTGTTCTTTTTCTTCTCCGAGAATTATTGCGATTTCTTCTAATGAAACGGCTCTGGCTGTTATAAATAAAACAGCCTCAATTCTGGATTTCAACTGTTCCATTTTCATCTTTTTCTCCACCTTTTACTACATACAAATCGGAATAAAATTCGTCTTGTTGTAGTTCATAATCTGTTTCTGCGGTCAAGAATAGTAGCGCAATATATGCACTAATTCTATCCATTCCCAATAATGTAAGTTCATTCAATTCAATTTTATCATTTTTTTCAAAAATTTGTGATAAATTTTCTTTTAATGATTGAACGCAACTTTCAATGTATTCTTCATGCGCAAGATTAACAATGTCATTTGGAGTTAATCTTGAATATGATTGAACCCTTCTTTTAGCACGTTCGTGCGCACTTTTTAAGGATTGTTTGTGTTCTAATTTTTCATAGAATTGCAACTGTCTAATCAAATCTTTCAAAGTTACAACTCTGTTATGATTTAAACGAACACTTGTTCTACGTTGCAAAACTTCGTCAATAGAGATTACGTTATTGGTTGGCACATAATCTTCTTCGCCATAATCAACAATAAAACCGTCATCATCATATTCCAAATTGTCTTCGGGTTCAGAATCAAATTGGTTGATATCAATACCTTCTAGAACATTTGATTTAAGTTTCAAAAGCACGGCAGCAAACAGGAAAGTTCTCCCCGTAACTCTAAGGTTTTGAGATTTCATATCAATCATGTGAGCAAGATATTTATCTGTAACATCAACAATATCAATGTTCCAAGGATCAATTTTGCCGGCTTTAGCCATATCGACTAAAATTCCAATCCCTTCACTTTTTGTTTTACCATCTTTGGTTAATCCCAAATCCGGTAAATCCATATTATAATTTAGTGCTGCTTCTGTACTCATATCCTTATTCTTCGTCTCTTAGTTTTATACCTGTAACCTTAGTGATCCCCTTTTCTTTTTGAGTTACACCTAAAGTTCTGTTAGCTGATTCTATCATAGGTCGTCTGTGACTAACTACTATAAATTGCGTATCTTTTGATTGGTTCTGTACCATTTGTGCGATACGTTCAACGTTCATTGTGTCCAAACTTGCATCAACTTCGTCAAAAGCGTAGAAAGGTGATGGCATATAACGTTGAATAGCAAACACGAATGCTAATGCCGTTAATGATTTTTCGCCACCAGACATACTTTCCAGTCTTTGCAATTTTTTGTCACGAGGCTGTGCTTCAATTGTCATACCACCTGATAACGGATCATCAGGACATTCAAGTTTAAGTTCGCCTTCACCCTCTGACAATTGGTGGAACACTTCTTTAAAGTTTTCGTTTATGTGGTTGTAAGTTTTCATAAACGTTTCTTTTTTCAACTGTTCGTAACCTTGCATTCTTTCAAGAATTTCTTTTCTTTCTTTAGAAAGTGTTTCGATTTGTTC
>CALEJY010000087.1 GCA_937898445.1 uncultured Candidatus Melainabacteria bacterium
AGTGCTATTGTGATAATAGTACTCTTTTGCTTTTAATGCTACTATCATTAAAATGATAAGAGTTCCAAGTCTCTATAAAATGCAGAGGAAAAGTTAACAAGATTAAATAAAAATAAAAACAAACAAAAAATGAACTCATTAATTAAGGTGAAAGTAGAATTTAAAAACAACGGAAATCCAATAAATGTTCAAGACATTTTTAAGGATTATCCACAACTTAAGTGGTATCTTGATGATTTTATGAAAGTCAAAGATGGTTTTATTTCAAAAGCCGAAGTTGTGGATAATCAAGTCCGAAACTGTGATATACGTAATGCACTCTTGGATTGGTCAGTTAATGAAAGGGAGTCTGACAAGCTCTTCAAAATTGACCCAAAAGGGTTTCAATTTACATATACATTCTTATGTTATGTAGATTGTTAAACGCATTTAGGAATAAATAGTTTGTCATATATATATAAAATAAAACATATGAAATTATATAATTTTTTAAGTAAACATATCACAACCATATACTGGTTGTGTATATCTTATTGTATAGTATTTATTTTAGTAGAATTTTTACATATTTTATTAAAATGAAGAATTACAAACTATATAGTCCTGGTGATGAAGTAATTATCATTAGGACACATAAAGATGACTTAAATAAAAAAGGAATAATCATAGAAGTAAATTGTTCCTATTGTAAAATCAAAATTGGAGACAAAGTATATAATCATACTTATGCCCAATTTAAAAAAGTTAATAAAAATGAAAACGATTAAATATATTGGGCAGCTACTATTAATGGTATTTGGAATTGTAGTAATGACTATTAGTATGTACTTCTTAGGAGCTGCCTTAAACATTATATGATAAATATTTTCGTTGCAATAGGTTGTTAATACGGTCTGTGATAGATAGTATTAATATTTGTTCTAATAACTCAATTGGATAGAGTAACACTCTTCTAAAGTGTAAGTTGTGGGTTCGAGTCCCACTTAGAACACAGATGCGTTAAGGATGTTAATTGTTTTTGTTTTCTAAAATATTATGTTATTGAGAAATAATATATGGTTAGAGAATTTTATAATTTTTCGTGAATTAAAAAGTGTTATATTATTGTGAAATAATATAACACTGCTTTTAATGTAGCTTATCTTTATAAGATAAAGAGTCCAAAGCCTCTATAAATACAGATGGAAAGTTAACAAGATTATTAATTAAAAAATAAGAAATCAAGATGAAAAAGTATCCCAGAACATCAACAATTGAAATTGATTGCGACCCTTGTACAGGTATGGGTCGTCAACAAAATCATTATGAAGCTATTTGTAAGCTTCTTAATGTGAAGCCAGAGCCAAGAATATCTGCTTTCTTTGGTTGCTGGGAATGGCCAATAACTTATAAAACAGCAGAAGATGAAGCAAAAGCCAAAGAGTTTTTGACAGACCTATATAACTCTGGGTTATGTCGATACGCTTCTTGGTAAAATATATTTAATTAGTTGGATTCCTTTTTTTAATTTAAAATTATGATAAAGATTATATTAGATAATGCATTGGTATTTGAACTCAAACTTGATTTTGTAATTGTTTCAGATTCAGATATTGAATATGCTACAACTACATTTAAAAATTTAGGTATTAAGTTTGAAACATGTAATGTTCTACCACTTAACTTTGCGCCTGTCTCCCGCGATTTCATTGATTGCATTCGCCCAGTAAGAACGATTATTAATTTTCCAGTAGAAATATACCCTGATGATAATAAAAAAGATATTCTTATGATTTCTACAAATACTAAATTATATCCATTTATAAAAGTATTTGGAAAAAGTAATAATAGGTTCTTTATAAGAATTGAAGAAGATGATTCTTGTAAAATTCTCGGACTAAGAAATAATACAATTAAAATAGAATATACTAAAAATGTTGTTAAATAATTAAGTTTTTGTTTGTTTTCCCAGGATTGTCTATTAATTTAGGCAGTCCTGGTTTTATTTTTAAAATAATGAAACATTATATAGATTTAGAAAAAGTTTTAAAAAACTACACAGAAGTAGTAGTTCTTTCTTATGGTTATATGCAGTACAATCGCATATTTGGAAATCATTATGAACCATTTGCCCATAAAAGGCAAATTAAGTTTACTATTTCTAACGGAGAATTTTATAATCCTACATTTGAAATAGATGATTTACACCCAGAAGATTTTTATTTTTATATAGAAGATGGGGTTGTTTATGTAGACGATCCTAATATTTGTTGTTATGAATAAAAAATTAGTAAAATGAAAATATTAAAAATAAAATTTGAAAATAAAGTAAGAGTTAATAATACATATATTGAGTTTTTATATGTAAAAGACGATGATATTCTTTATTTATTAAAGGAATCATTAAATAAAAACTTTAGATATACTGTAATTAAAAAACTCGAAAATATTGATACAGTATCTAGAGATTTTATTAGAGAGATAGCACCTGCAATTGATGAAACTTTTAAAGCTAAAAAGGTATTTAATGCATTATGCAGACCCAATACAATTTTTGAAGTACTATTAAAAGATAGCTATAAACCTTGTTTTAATATCGTAGGTTATAGTGAAAATGGTGTTTTAGTTACTGTAAATCAATATTATGAATACAAGTTTGAAAACGATAATTTAGTTGTTAAATAAATTATGGGCATACTTTTTAGTATGCCCTTTATCTTTTTAATTATGAAATATACTATTGCAAATATACAAGAAAAGGTATTTCTTATTAAAACAGATAATGATAACTATGAGGATGTGAAGAATGATGTTTTATCTATTATAACGCAAATAGTAGGATATAAACCTATTTCTAAAAAGAGATATGATATGCTAAATAGGTTTAAACCTTCTTTTGAAAACTATTTAAGAAGATATTATAAACTTAGATATAATAAAGATTTAGAATCTTATATATTTACAATAATTATTCCTATAGATAAATGAATTCAATAACAATCAATGAGAAATTCTATATAATATTAGATGAAACTCATAAATATAATGATGAGATAGATAAGGTGGAAAATAATTATATTCTTTATAAAGATAATGCATTATTTAATGCTTATAATCAAACTTATGAAGAATGTGAATTTTCAGATAAAGGTCCAATAATACTTTCTATGGAATCTAAATTTAATATTTATAAAATAATAGACGGAGTTTTTATTCCCGAAATAGAAAAATATCTTTAATTAAAGATTTGTAAAATTACATTAATTATAATAAATTTGTTATTAGAATTAATTTTTTTAATATTTAAAAATAATAAATTAAATTTTTAAAAACTATGAAAAAAATATTTTTTGCGGTAATTGCCGCTAGTTTATTTATGGTATCTTGTGGTAATGCTAATAAAGCAAATACGATTAAAGATACTACGATTGTTGATACAGCTAATGTAGATTCTACAATGATTGATTCTCTTGCTGTAGATTCTGTATCAGCAGTTCACTAATTTAATATTCTGTTTTCTTAAAAGTTTCAGTAAAAAACTTTTAATTTTAGCTCTTGTGGAGTAATGGTTAGCTCGTCAGATTTTCATTCTGGAAATTTGGGTTCAATTCCCAACAAGAGTACTTTTTGTTTTC
>CALEJY010000088.1 GCA_937898445.1 uncultured Candidatus Melainabacteria bacterium
CTTTATTTTTATTTTTATTGTATTATCAATAATAAAGGTGGATGTAGAAATGAATAATTGTGATGAATTAACTCATTTTATAGAACAAGCTTGGGACTACGTTGCTACATATTTTTATAACGAAACAGCGGGTGCAAACTTTTTTGATGTTTATCCAAAATTTAAAAATTATAAAATTCAAAATAATATAAAAATTAATAATAAAGTAAGTGTTAATAATTATTTAGGAATTTTGTATCAAGAGGTTGCTTCTTCTAAACAAAAAAAAGATTATGGACAATTTTATACAAACAATCTAGATGTTGTAAATAACATGGTAAACCGAATTAATATTTTATCTGGGAAAATACTAGAACCCTCTTGTGGAGCAGGAATATTTTTAGTAGAGATATCTAAAAAAATTATTGCATACTTGAAAAAAAACAATAAAACATCAGAACAAATTATTAATTATATAATCAACAATCTATATGGAAATGACAATGATAATGTTGCGATAGAAATCTGTGAAGTAAATATCATTTCAGTGCTTTTACCATTAATAATTGAAGCATATAATAATAACCCCAGAATTAAGCTAAATAAGTTAAACCTTACAAATAAAGACTTTGTACTAAAAAATGGTTATTTTCACAATTTTTCTACAGTTATAGGTAATCCCCCATATATTACTTTATACGGTAAACGTAGCAGAAATATGACGGAAGAAAAACGTGCTTATTATAATAAATTTGATTTTGTGCAAAATAAAAATGGAAATAATAAATTTAACGTATCTATGTTTTTTATAGAAAATGCTTTAAAATCCTTGAAAAATGGTGGCGAATTAATCTATATTCTTGATATTTCATTTTTAGAAACAGCATATATTGATATAAGAAAATATTTAGTTGAAAATTATACAATAGATTTACTGGCATATGGTTTATCTGAATTTGATAATGTTGCAAGTGGTCAGTTAATACTAAAAGTTAAAAATAAAAAAAACCAAAATAATTCTGTTGAATTGTTTAATTATGAAACAAATAAAAGGTTATTTATAAAACAGGATAAATGGAATAATAGCGATAATAAGTACAAATACTATATACCTTTAAATGATAAACAACAAAAAATAATTAATAAATTAAAATCATTTAATACTTTAGAATATTATTATCCGCATAAAGCCTTACGAACTTGTTGTGCATTAACAGGAAAAACAGAGGAATTTATTGTAGACCCATCTAAATCGTCAAATTATTTAATTTTCCCATATATAGAAGGTTCTAAAGGGCTTAAATCTAAATTTGGTAAACCAATAATAAATAGATATATTAAATATGATTATGATTTACAGATAAAACTTTCCGATATATTTAAAGAAGAATTATCAAAAATTGGAGTAAAAAATAAAAAAAGAGTTACGCTAGGAGATAAAAATTCATACCTTGCTCCAAAAGTTTTTATTCGACAAAGTGCTAATGAAATTATTGCAACATATTGCGAAAGTCCATATGCCGCTAATAATAGTATTTATATTCTTACAAACAAACAAAATGACGATAAAAATAAGAAATTATTAAAATATATTTGCGGAATATTAAATAGCGATTTAATAACATTTTATTGTAGAATCACAAATATTATACGTACAGCAAAAGGGAAAACACCACAAATTAAAACTTCGGATTTAAAAAATGTCAGAATCTGTGTATCGGAGAAAAATTTTGACAATGTTGTACAACTAGTTGACATACTATTAAAAAATCCTAAAGACAAACTCTCTCTAAAAAAATTAAATGATGTTGTATATGATATTTATAATATTGATGAAAAGGAAGTGACTTATATTGATGAATATAAAGCTACAATTATGTCCGCATAGTCGTTACTTGCAATATTTACAAATTTTTTTCAATAATACATCAAATCGTTTACTAAGTTCTTGCTTTTTCTTCGCTTGCTTATTAATTATTCTATCAATAGATTCAGAATATTTTTTATAAAATAGTTCTATAAATTCTTCTCTTGTTCTGTATTCTTCTGGTTCATGTATGTTAACTTGAAACTGGGGTTTCGGGTTAATTCTGACGGAATGGTGAATATCTTTTAAGAATTGACAATGTACATATTTACCATCGTTAAACTTTTTAAATTGAACTTTTCCATCTAGAGTTGCATCATATTCAATAAACACAAATAATAGATAAAAATGTCCATCTAAAATAAATTTTATTATCTTTTCAGGAGTTCCTAAATCTGGATTGCTATCTTCATATGAAGTTTTGGTCGCTTTTATATCGCCCCATATTAAATCATCAAAATTATATTTTTCATTTTTATAATTAAAACAAAAATCGTAAGGATTTTTTGTTGCTCCTTTTGGTGCGCCTTTGGGATTATAAATACATTCATCAGCATTACAAGTTAAGTATTTTACAAATTCGTCTTCTAGATAATCGCTGATCTCTGCTCCACTTCTTGAATTAGCTCTAATTGGTAAAATATAACTGTGATTTTCTAAAATTTTTGTAAAAACATTTTCAATATCTTGCTTGATTGAATTTTCTAAATCTCTTTCACTCATAAATCCACCTAAATAAATTGTCCTTTGTTAGCAACACATTTAAAATATTATCCTAAAAATAAATTTTGCACAAACTAATAAAGATATTTAACTATTAGAATAATTTTATTTTAATTTTACTGATTTATTTTCTGAAAATTTGTTTTGTTTTTTCTGTTTTCCCAAGTTAAATAACAATTTTAAACAGAAATATGGTCTGTATTTTAGCGTTTATTTATCTTTGCACGGATAAAATGATTATTTCCGAAATGAGACATTTGAATTTTTAATTAGAAAAAGTGTCGAAAAATTAGTAATTTTTTTTTTAATTTTCAAAGGCAAGGTCATTTTTAATTGATTCAGAATTGACAGAGGTCATCTTTGCAAGAAAAAATCATGCCATAGAAGGACGAATACAAAATACTAACACTCAACATTCTTTCTTGTGCAAGTGTCAGCATACCACCTGTACCGCAAGCACCGTCATAAATTAAATATGTACCGTCTTTAATTTGTCTTTTACTGGCTTAAGTGCTAAATCAGCCATTAAAGTTACAATATCACGAGGTGTAAAGTGTTCTTAAGTTTCTTCGTTATTTTCTTCATTGAAATTTCTAATCAATTCTTCGAAGATAGTTTCCATTGCATGATTATCAAATTTGGGCAATATCACATTGCCGTTTTTATCTTTAACATTTTCAATACTTAAATTTATTGATTTATCGAGGAATTTTTCAATTAGTGCACCCAAACAGTCGCTTTCAATAAGTGTATCTATTTGACTTTTAAATTAAAATTTCTGAAGAATTTCTTGAACATTTGCGGAAAAACCATCTATATATGCAATAAAATCAGCTTTTAATTTAGCAACAGTTGGTCTTGAAATTAAATCTCTTAACAGGAATAGAGAATCGTTATAAAATGCTTGTCCTACCGCTTCACACAAGAAAGCTTCTTGGTTTGTAAAGCCCTGTTTATCAAGTTTTTTCTTTGCAGTTAAAACTTTTTCTTTTGTAGATTCTAATATCGCATCAAGCCTACGAATAACAACTATTGGCAATATAACATCTCTTTATTTGCCTCTAACAGCTACATCTCTTAATATTTGTCTGCAATACTCCATATAAAGCTGACTATTTTGTTAAATTGCTAGTTATTCATTTCTACTCCTATTGCCATTTCTTATTACTAAAATCATATCATACAAATACGAAGTTAATTGTCTTGTAACAGGCTAAATATAATATCAATAATATGTAAAAAATCATTTTATAATAGATATCATCTAAAATTTAAGAAATACATATTAAACCAAGAAGCATATTTGTGTTATAATTTATTCGGAGTTACGTTATGGCAACTGCAGAACAAATAAAGACATTAATAAAAGCATATTTTGAAAACAATAATGAACGCTTTGTTGTGACAGCACTTCAGGTCGCAGCAAATGAAGCGAAACTTGGTCATACAACCTTTGCAAATGAAATAAGAAAGATTGTTGATAATTCTAAAAAGAATACAAGTAAAGTAATAAAGTTTACCCCAGATCTCTCTGATTTAATTTTAACCTCAAAAAGTAATAATATTTTAGGAGATTTGGTTTCTTCGGATGAAATAAAAAATAAAATTAAAAGAATTTTAAAAGAATATTATCAAAAAGACAAGTTGCTAAAACATGGTTTATCAAATAGACGAAAAATATTATTATCTGGTGCTCCTGGCACAGGAAAGACTATGACTGCTTCTATAATTGCAAATGAACTTAAATTACCATTTTATGAAATTCAAATGGATAAAATTGTGAATAAATATATGGGCGAAACAAGTGCAAAATTAAGGCAAATTTTTGATAATATTCAAGAAAGAAAAGGGGTCTTTCTTTTTGATGAGTTTGATGCAATAGGTGCTGAAAGAGGTTCAGACAATGAAGTTGGAGAAATGAGAAGAGTATTAAACTCGTTTCTACAATTTTTAGAGCAAGATGATTCAGAAAGTATTATAATTGCAGCAACTAATAATATTAAATTACTGGATAATGCATTATTTAGAAGATTTAATGATATTTTTATATATGAAAATCCTATTTCGGCAGAGAGAAAGCAATTATTCTGTAAGTATTTAGCTTTATATCCAAACACAGATAAATGGATAGATATTTGTGTTAAAGAAAGTGAAGGCTTAAGTCATTCTGAAATCACACAAGCATGTATTGATTCCATTAAAGAAACCATACTCTCTGATAAAAATTATATTAATAAAAAAACATTACTGAAATCAATTAAGGATAGAAAAACTTTTATTGCGGAGATTAAACAATAATGGCAATGAATAATCTCCCTCATATTATTTTTTCGGAAGAACAAGAAAGATTTGACTATACAACTCCTCGCCCAGGTAGAGGTCATTCAAATTTCCCAACAAGAGATGAAGTCACCCATGGAGCATTTATCAGCAGAAAATTAGCTGAAGTAAGACAGCAATATAATGAAAAATCCGTAATAGGAATATCTCATTTAGATACAATTATTTTAGAATTTAATAGTTCGCCAGATTTTGATCTTAAAACAAAAAGTCTAGAAGATATAAGGTCCGGAATACGTTTATTAAATATAAAAGAAGAAAAAAATACAGAAGACAAAACAATAATAAGAGCTACGGTTTCTATTCCTAAAGATAAAATTAATAAATTTGTAAAGAAAATTGATGAATATAATCAAACAATAGGTTCTGAAACAAAAACAAAAAATGAGGAATTGGTAAATAGTATTGAAGATATAAAACTTGCAATTCTACAATCTTTCTGGAGTGATAATATAACTTTAATTCCAGAAGAAGATTCCCCTGACTGGTGTGAAATATGGTTATTAGATCAAAATATTGATCCACCAATTGAAAAACAATTTTTCGAATTTTGTACAGCAAATAGTATAGAATATCGAGATAATGAAATACTTTCATTCCCAGAAAGAAAGGTTGTATTAATAAAAGCAGATCGTGCAATATTGACTAATATAATAAATTCTTTTTCTGGAATAGCAGAAATTCGTCTATCTAAAACTCCTACAAGATTTTGGTTAGATTTAGATAATAGAAGTCAAATTGAATGGGGAAGAGATTTATTATCTAGATTAAATATAAATAACGATACCATAATATCTGTTGCTGTTATTGATACAGGTGTTAATAATGGACACGAACTATTAGCACAAATAATTTCGGATGAAGAATGTTTTGCAGTAAAAGAAGATTCAAATAGAAATGATAGAGATGGACATGGAACTTTGATGTGTGGGCTGGTATCATATGGAGATTTGCAAAAATGCCTTGAGAGTTTAGAGCCAGTAAATATTGTTCATCATGTTGAATCTGTAAAAATTATGAATTCTTCTGGTAAAGAAAACGAAAAACATTTATATGGCTATTATACGGAACAAGCCTCACTCAAACCTGAAATAAAATTTCCAGAAAGGAAGCGAATATTATGCTTAGCAATTACTTCTGATGAAGAGAATCTATCAGGGCAACCTTCGTCGTGGTCTGCATCCATTGATAAAATATCTATCGCTGCCGATGAAGAAATTTCAGAGCATAGATTGTTTGTTGTTTCCGCGGGTAATATTTATAATAATGAAATATACAATTTATATCCATTAGGAAATTTACAAATGCCTATTCAAGACCCTGCACAGGCTTGGAATGCATTAACAATTGGAGCATATACTGAAAAAGTAACAATCACTGAAGAAATCTTTGATGATTATAAACCTTTAGCTCCTAATGGAGGTCTATCGCCATATAGCAGAACTTCTTTTGGATGGGATAAAAAATGGCCAATCAAGCCAGATGTAGTGTTTGAAGGGGGCAATTTAGCTCAAAATGGACAAGAAATAGATTCGCCAACTGATTTGTCAATTTTATCGACATCAAGAGAGCTACAAACAAAACCTTTTGATGTTATAAATGCAACAAGTTGTGCTACTGCTAAAGCATCGTGGTTTTGTGCGCAACTTTTTGCTCAATATCCAAATTTATCACCAGAAACTATACGAGGATTGGTTGTTCATTCAGCAGAATGGAATGATGCAATGCGTAGTCAATTCTGGGATGAAGAAAAACCTAATAAAGAAAATTATAGAACGCTTTTAAAAGTATTCGGTTATGGTGTTCCTAATTTAAAATCAGCATTATACTCAGCTAAAAACAGTTTAACATTGATAGCAGAAGAAGAGATATATCCTTATTTCAGAGAAGGTTCTGGTAAACCAAAGACAAAAGATATGCATATTATAGAGCTTCCTTGGCCTGAAGAAACTTTATTATCACTTCCACCAGAAACAGTTCTAAAACTTAAAGTTACATTATCATATTTTATTGAACCTGCACCTGGACAACTTGCATGGAAAGAGCGATATAGATACCAGTCACATGCACTTAGATTTGCATTAAATCTACCTGGAGACGATAAAGAAACCTTTAAGAAAAAATTAAGTATAGCTTCTAGATCTGAAGATGAATGTATCCCGTCTTCAACGGATAATAGATGGGAATATGGTGTCAATAATAGAAATGTTGGTTCTATTCATTCTGATATTATTAAAAATATTTCTGCAGCAGATTTAGCTACAACACGTTTTATTGGTATATATCCTGTAACTGGTTGGTGGAAAGAACGGCAAAATTTAGGAAAATATAATAATACTGCAAAATATTCTTTAATTGTATCAATAGAGACTCCAGAGCAAGAAATTGATTTATATACTCCAATTAAGATAGCATTACAACAACCTATTACAATTTCTTAAAATTTACAAATACCACCTTAAACAATCTAAGAAATAATAATTATATTTAGAAAGTTTTGATAAAACATTATTTAGATTGCATAAACACTTGACTTCTGTCGAAACAAGAGTAATTAATGTCATTGTAAAAGGTCTTTAAACAAGGTTTAAAAGGGTTTTAAATGAACAAATTACATTTACTCCATGAAGCAGAAAAATTATACAGTGTTGAAAATTTAGCTCCAGAAATGATTGCTAAAAAATTAAATGTTTCACGCAGAACTATTTTTAACTGGAAAAAGAAATACAAATGGGACAACCATATTGTTAGAATAAAAGATTTTTCAAAACAATTTGCTGGTGATATTTATAAAGTTGGGACAAAACTTCTTACAAAATTAAATGATGATATAGATAATAATAGAATTTTGAATAAACATGAAATTTGTGCATTAGAAAACATTATCAAAATCATAAATAGAGAAGAAAAAGAACAAACAAAAAATTTGGATAATTTTTTACCTAAAAAGAAACCTGCAAAATTTTTAACACCAGATGTTATTGAAGGAATTAATAGCGAAATTTTAGGTTGGAATGGTGCATATTAAATTGTGTCGAATTGTCTCTGAGATTGAGACGAATAGTTGATTTAATTGAGATAAAGAGTGATAAATGGTTGTGTAAAAAGGAATAAAACATGATTGAATTCACTCCAGAAAAATCAAAGAAAATAGCCTTAGCAAGGTTAGATTTGCTAA
>CALEJY010000089.1 GCA_937898445.1 uncultured Candidatus Melainabacteria bacterium
GTCACTCCGGGAGTAGGTTTAGAGCTTATTCAATTGGATTTGGCTACACGTTCGGTAAAAAATTATGCTTACCGACCATTAGAATATAACGAAGCAGTTCGTGAAATTGCTGATATGGAAGAATTTAGAAATGCCGTATCAGAATTGTTTGCAGAATTAGGAATTCCTGCAAAAAGTAGTGTTATATTAAACCTTCCAATGGTTTTGTTCGGTAGCACAAGTTTACCACTATTGTTGGGAGATGACGGTGTTACAGAGGCTTTGACTTCAGAAGTTGAACAATCTTATATCTTCAAAAGATATGAACCTGTAATCAGTTGGATGGATGCTACAACTGCGCAAACTGGCGATACTAGAAAATTATTTTATTCTGCAATTCAAAAAAATGTTATTGAAGATATCAAAAATGTTTTGACGGAATTGGGCTATACTCTTGCCGGCGTTGAAATGTCATTGACTTCTGTTTTGAAGGCATTGGCTTTTTCAGGTTTAGCAGAAGAACAAATGAAAGAAAATGTTTCTTGGAATTTGATGTTGATTTCTCAAAACGGTTATTCTATTTGTTCTTTAGTTGGCAAAAATATTGTAGATTATTATGAAGAACCTTTGGCTATCAAATCTTTTGAAGGAGACGAAATTTATAACGCAATCAGTGCATCAGCTCAAATTACTTTGATGAGCTATCCTGCAAATTACTTATATATCGTTTCAGAAACTGATATGGTAAGTGCTGAATTGTTAGCGAATAGATTGCCTGCAGAGGGTAGTATTACTTTCTTAGAAAACAATTCGTTCAAAAAACAGGATGTTTTGCCTGTAAGTTTGGAAGTTTTGGAAGAAACTGCACATAAAATTTCACTTGAAGCAATTGGTATTGCAGTTGGAAATGCGGTTACAATGCCGTTAAAATTCAGTTTTACTTCTTCAAAAGTTGGAGATGTCGCTTCTGATGATCCAGATGCTCCTGTACATGTTGTTTTAGGCTCTACAGAATTTGATATTTCTCCAAATGCTGCAAAGAAAATTTCAGCATTGATTGCTGGTGTTGTCTTAATTCCGACATTGGCAGCTTTTGTTGGTATTCCAATGATACAAAAGTCAAAACAAGCACAGTTGGATGATGTTAATAGCAGATTAGAGCAAACTAATGCTGAAATTAAGAAAATTCAAGAAGCTCAAAATAAAACAAATGATTTTGACGTAAACGCAGAAATCAAAAAAGTTTTGGGTAACAACAGATCAAAATTGATGGCTTACACTGCGTTAGGCGAATCTGTTCCAAAAAATCTTTGGGTAACTTATTTTGTTGCTAAGGATGATGGAAAAATTGATATTAAAGGTGAAGCAAAGAATGTTGAAGACATTTACTTGTTCTTTAGAAATATGAAAGATTCTTTGATTAATACTCAATTAAGACTTCACAAACTTCAAATGAAATCTGATAACGTAGATGATGCAGTTGGTGTTGACCCAACAAAACCTACAGATTATGAATTTGAGATTACTAACATGACGGCTTCAGAATTAAATCCGCCGGCTGCAAACGATAATGCAAATCAAGAGCAGCAACAACAACCTCAACAAGAGGAATCTAACCAAAACAAAGGTGGATTGTTGAATAACAAACCGTTATTGAATTTCGGAAAACAAGGAAACTAGGAGAGTAAATCGTGGAAAAATATACTGTGTACTTGAAAAAATTTCAAATAGCCGTTGCGATATTAGCGGTTACTCTTTTGATGTTCATTGGTATGTTGGCTAAAACAATACCTGTAATCAGTAATATATTTGAAATACAAGATAATTATAAAACTCAAACTGCGTCTTTATCTGATGCAGAAAGAAAATTACAAGAACTTAAAGATGATGCAGCTAAAAAAGAAGCTGAAGATGAAAGCGTTCTAAAAATGTTCTTCAAACCTATCAGTGATGGTTTGGATACAGAAGCTGCAATTTCTGACGAGTTCGGTGAAATTTTGCAAGTATTGAGAGATAACAAGATCAAAGCTCGTTCTGTAAAATATGATTATGACCCTCAAGATGACAATTTCGTAAAAAATGCGGGCGCAAAATACCATGTTTGCCGTGTTACTGCTGAAATGATTGCAAGTTATGGAAATTTTGCAGGTTTCTTGAGAGAATTGTATAAGCATGAACACTTCTTGGATATCTCAAGCATTGAAATTTTGCCTTACCAAAAGAATAAAAGAATTTTGTTGATAAATCTTCAATTTAAACTATATGCTCAAAAGGATGCAGCAACCGCTGCCGCTGAAGAAGCTGCAGCAGCAGAAGCAGCTAAGGCAAACCAACAACAAGTAGATAACCAATCAACACCACCTTCTCCACAACCGGCAGATGGCGGAACTTCTCCAGAAGCTGAGTAGGTGCTACGCATGTAGTCCCCTGTGACAACATTGGGTCCATACTTCATGTGTTTGTGTAAGGTTTTGCTACGCACGTAGATACTTGTGGCAATATTAGTTCCTACCTCATATATTTGAGTTAGATGGCTAGATGCAATGAGGCCAAGAGGCAAAGTCTGTATCAGAGAAGGCAATAAGGCGATAGGGCTATATGGCGTTTAGTGAAAAGTGAGAACTGAAACGTGAAAAGTCGGTATCAAAAGCAGCTAGGCAGCTAAGAAGTTATGCAGCTAAGTGAAATAAAGTCCTCCCTTGTGAGGTGAGGATTTAGGTGGGTGCTATCCCATAGGGAAACATTTAACCTTCCTTTCAAGATAGTTTTCAACATTATACAAACAATTTATAATTAATTCCGAAAAGTTTTTCGGAATTTTTTATGCACGTAGAACAAAATGATGTTTCTAGCGTGTTGTGTCTTGCAAAATCTTTGAAATCAGAACCACATCTACCTCTATGATCATTTGCCAAAAACGGACAACTGTAAACTCCTTTTGCGGTTAAAATTCTACCATATTTGCAGTCAAAATCTTGGTATTTTACCTCTGTAGGAATTTCGTAAGGTTGTTCTTTATTGTAATAGTCGTTTATTGTGAAATTATTTTTGTTTGCCTCAAACCCGATTTTGAAACAAAGTTTTTTAAATTCTTTTAATAACTCGGAT
>CALEJY010000090.1 GCA_937898445.1 uncultured Candidatus Melainabacteria bacterium
GAAGGCGGTGCAATGTTTAATCAACACCGTTTGATGTTCCAAGGTTTGTTTATGGCGCCATCTGTTGTCGCAGATGCTGTGAAAGGTGCAATCTTAGCATCAAAAATCTTTGATGAAATCGGTTATGATTCTTCTCCAAAATATAACGAGAAACGTACTGATATTATCCAAAATATTACGTTTGGTGCTCCTGAACCTTTAGAAGAATTTTGCAGAACAATCCAATCCTTATCTCCAATCAACGGTTATGTAACGCCGATTCCTGAATATATTCCGGGGTATGAAGACCAAGTTATTATGGCAGGCGGAACATTTATTGAAGGTTCTACGATTGAACTTTCCGCAGATGGACCTATGCGAGCACCTTATGTTGCGTATATGCAGGGCGGTTTGAATTATTCACATGTTAAAATCGCTCTTACTAAATTCTTAGACAAAATTAATTCTAAAAACCAGTGTAAACAAATGTAACAAGTAAATAAAAAATATATCAATTTTATATACTAAAAATCCTTAATTAATATGTAAGCAATGTGTGCTTTATGCTAATTGAGGATTTTTTATGAGTGAAGATTTTAAAATTAATGGCAAAAGCTTTGATTTTTCTCAAGTTTCTAAAAACGGAGTAAAAAAAGACAAATCAATTGAAGATAACAAGGCTATGAACCTCATCTTTGACAAATACAACACAACCAAAGATGATAAACTTGATTCAAAAGAATTGGCACAAATGCTTGCAAATGTGAAAAAATACGATTCTGACAGTAATAAAGAAATCTCAGATAAAGAATTTGAAGCCATGGCAACCGATTTGAATAAAGGCGCCGATGAAAATTCTAAGCTTAAAGCGGAGGATTTGAAGTCATTCTATTCTCATGTCTTAGAACTTGGAAACAGCGATACTGAAAAAGTTGCGGTTGCAGATGTTGTAAAAGATGACAAACCTGCTGAGGATGAAAATAAAACATTTACATATACTGTCCAAATGGATGAAAGTTTCACTGGTATTATCAAACGTTCATTGCAGGCTAAAGGGATAGAAAATCCGACTGCCGAACAAATTCAAGAGGCAAAAGATAAATTTAAGGAAAATAACCCTGACACAGTAAAAACTGCCAAAAATGGTGTTGAGTTTTTGCTTGTCGGGGCAGAAGTAAAACTTGAAGGCGAGTTGGAAAATAAAAACAATTCGCAAGAACAAATAGATGCTTGGGCTGCAAAATACGGTAAAGGTGCAGCGGCAAAAACAGGTGGTTCGACTCAAACGACAGGAGCGCAGGCGGAAGAATCACAAGGTTCAAATGTAGATAAAAAAGCCAAAGATGCAGGTTATCGCAATACTTGGGGCGATGGTATCTATTATGATGAAAAGAAAAAAGTTCACATGGCGTATAACGAAGAAACTGGTGAATTTGAAGAAGTTCCACACTTAAAATATGTTGGCAAAGACGGTTCAAGGCGATATGAAACAAAAGTCGCTGATGGTTCAATAATTTCTCAAACTACAGATAAAGATGGCAATGAAACAGGTATTCAGGCCCGCAATTCAGAAGGAAAAGCCTATTTGAATAAAGAATATGCTGCGAAAAAATTAGGGTTGAGAACAACATATAATGGCAATGTTTACTATAGTGAATCGAAAAAAATGCACTATAGATGGAATGAAAAAACGCATACCTATGTTCCATTGCCGGATGTCAAGCAGATGAACAAAGACGGAACATACTACGACACCAAAGGTCAGAAAAAGAAATTTGAATAGGTGATTGAGTTTTTCATCTGAGAAATGACATAGACCTATGTGCTGAATCTCAGCAACCCTCACCGTGTTTAAATTCGCAGTTCGGAATGACGTAGACCTTAGTTTGTTAGAAAAACAGTAATTTTTTGTAAAGTTTTATAACCAACCCGAATACTTACGTGCGTATGAAATTTTCCATGCCTATCGTTTGGGTACTGTTCAATTTGTTTTTTGTATGTTACAATGTCAGGGCACATATAAATGTGTACATGAAAAATTTAGTGTATAGAAGTTATAAGAAGAAGTGAGGTAAAAATTATGGCATTACCAAATGTAGCGTATTTTTCTATGGAAATAGCTATGGACCAATCACTAAGCACCTATTCAGGTGGTTTAGGATTTTTGGCAGGTTCACACATGTTATCTGCAGGTTACCTGCAAATGCCTATGGTAGGGGTTACAATGTTATGGTCTTACGGTTATTATGACCAACGTATCGACCATTCAGGAAACGTTGAAGTTGCATACATTAGAAAATATTATGATTTTCTAACTGATTGCAATGCTGAAACAGAAGTTGAAGTTTTTGGTGAAAAAGTTAAAGTTAAAGCTTATTTAGTTAAACCAGAATTGTTTGGGACTTGTCCTGTTTACTTGTTGACTACAGATATTGATGGCAACAGTGACTGGGCTAAGAGCATTTCATACAAATTGTATGATGGTAACGAAAAAATCAGAATTGCTCAAGAAACAGTTTTGGGTATTGCAGGTATCAGAATCCTTCAAAAAGTTGGTTACAACTTTGATGTAATCCACATGAACGAAGGACATGCTCTTCCTGCTGCTTTTGAATTGTTGAGACAATTCAACGGTGACTTGAACGAAGTTAAAAAACGTACAGTATTTACAACTCACACACCTGTTGCTGCAGGTAACGAAGTTCACTGGGTTGATACATTGTTAGAAGGCGGTTTCTTTGCAGGTGCATCTCGTGAAACAGCTGTGTCTTTGGGTGGTGAAAATTTCTCATTGACAGTTGCTGCATTGAGAATGTCAAGAATTGCAAACGCTGTATCTCAATTACACGGTCTTGTTGCTAACAAGATGTGGGAATGGGTTGATGGCAGATGTCCAATCAGAGCCATCACTAACGCTGTAAATCTTCAATACTGGCAAGATAAGAGAGTTAAAGAAGCTCAAAATGACCCTCAAAAATTGTTAGACGTAAAACGTGAAATGAAAGCAGAATTGTTCAAATATATTGCAAACGTTGCAGGTAAGAGATTCGACCCAGATGTATTAACAATCACTTGGGCAAGAAGATTTGCTGATTACAAACGTG
>CALEJY010000091.1 GCA_937898445.1 uncultured Candidatus Melainabacteria bacterium
TCCCTCTCACAAAGAGAGAGGGAGAATTTTAAAATAGGAACAGATGTTGTCACAGAGGGCTATCTACATAGCAGAAAGGCTCAGTGTTAAAACTGAGCCTTTGATTAATTATTCTTTATTCTATCAACTATTTGATATTAGCGAATGTCCAAGCATCGAATGTTGGAGTTTCAGAAATATTCATTTCTTTTTTCTTTTCGCCAGAACTAGAATCATTGTGAGCAATTGGTTTATACAATCTGTTGTAATATTCAATTACCATTCTGTCTGAGTTGAAGTAAGCTTCAGATGTTCTGATAGCCTGACGCATCATTCTAGCCCATTCTTGTTTGTTTTCGTAGTATGTAGGAATAATTTCGTTTTCGATAATATTCATCATACATTCATGGTCTTTCCAATGACGTTCTTCCCAAGGCATTTCATCATCTAGTTCAGGGTATTCGATTGTGTAACCGTTAATACCGTTGAATGTACCTTCTACCGTCCAACCATCGAATGTTGACAAGTGAAGTGCGCCGTTAGCGTTAGCTGACATGCCTGATGTTCCTGATGCTTCGAATGGTCTTAATGGAGTGTTTAACCAAATATCAGAACCACGTTTCAATTTGCCTGAAAGTTCAAGTTCATAACCAGGAAGAACAACAACGTTTTTCAAGCTATGAGAACGGTTAAGAAGTTTGTTAAACATTTCTTTGCCCATAACATCATCTGGGTGGAATTTACCGGCAAAGATAATTTGAATTTTGTCTTCATCAAGAAGCTTATTAATTCTATCTTTGTCCATAAGGATTAACCATGCACGTTTGTAATCAGCAAATCTTCTTGCCCAAGTGATAGTCAATACATCAGGGTTAAATCTTTTACCTGCTACGTTTGCAACGTATTCAAATAATTCTTCTTTCATTTCACGTTTAACGGCAAGCAATTGTTCTGGAGTTTCCGCTTTTTTAATTCTATCATCTTGCCAGTAGTGAAGGTTAACTGCGTTAGTGATTGCTCTGATAGGGCATCTTCCGTCAACCCATTCCCACATTTTGTTAGAAACAAGTCCGTGTAATTGAGATACTGCGTTAGCAAGTCTAGACATTCTCAAAGCTGCAACAGTTAGAGAGAAGTTTTCTCCACCTAATTTAACTGCAGTTTCTCTTGAACATCCGGCAAAGAAACCACCATCCATCAATGTATCAACCCAGTGAACTTCGTTACCAGCAGCAACAGGTGTGTGAGTTGTGAATACAGTTTTCTTTTTAACTTCTTCCAAATCACCATTTGCTTGTCTTAACAATTCAAATGCAGCAGGAAGTGCGTGACCTTCGTTCATGTGTACAACATCAAATTTATAACCGATTTGTTGCAAAATTCTGATACCTGCGATACCAAGAACAGTTTCTTGAGCAATTCTGATTTTTTCATTTCCATCATAAAGTTTATGAGAAATGCTCTTAGCCCAATCACTGTTGCCATCAATATCTGTAGTCAAAAGATATACAGGGCAAGAACCGAACAATTCCGGTTTAACTAAATAAGCTTTAACTTTAACTTTTTCTCCGAAAATATCAACTTCTGTAGTAGCACCAGTGTCTTCCAAGAAATCATAATATTTTCTGATGTAAGCAACTTCAACCTGACCATCTTGTGCAATACGTTGATCATAATACCCATAAGACCATAACATAGTTACACCGACCATCGGCATTTGCAAATAACCTGCAGACAACATATGAGCGCCTGCCAAAAATCCTAAACCGCCTGAATAGATTTTCAAAGATTGATCTAATGCGATTTCCATTGAGAAATATGCAACATTTGGTAATGACATATTTAACCTTCCTCTTCTTATACTATGTAAACTATTTTCACCCAAATTCTAGGGGTATAACCACATAATAGCACAAAAATCAAAGTTTGGAATTATTCTGATAAAATTCAACGGACTAATCCTAAAGAATTAGTTATAAGTGGTTATACGGCACTTAAAAAAAGTTAACAAAACATTCAAAACCTTGTTACAATTTGAATTATTTTGCAACTTTATCTAAAATTTTTGATAATGCAATTTTTACATGTGCATAATTCAAACCACCTTGCATATAAGCGGTATAAGGCGCACGCAAAGGTCCATCTGCTGATAATTCGATTGTAGAACCTTCAATAAATGTTCCGCCTGCCATGATAATTTGATCTTCATAACCCGGAACATATTCCGGAATTGGTGTTACATAGCCGTTAACCGGTGATAATTGCTGAATTGTTTGGCAAAAATGTTCTAGTGGTTCTGCTGAACCAAATGTAATATTTTGGATAATATCGGTACGTTTTTCCCAATATTTAGGTGCGCTGTCATATCCGATTTCATCAAAGATTTTAGCTGCCAAAACTGCACCTTTAACGGCATCGCAAACAACTGACGGAGCCATAAACAAACCTTGAAAAATTAATCTGTGTTGATTGAACATAGCACCACCTTCAGAGCCAATTCCCGGAGCAGTCAATCTGTTTGCGGTTCTGTCAACGTAAATCGCCTTTCCGGCAACATATCCGCCTGCTTCAACAATTCCTCCTCCCGGATTTTTAATTAATGAACCAGCCATCAAATCTGCACCAACTTCTAATGGCTCTTTAGTATCAACAAACTCTCCATAACAGTTATCAACAAAGCAAATACAGTTTGGATTTTTCGATTTTACAATTTTGCAAATTTTTTCTATTGTTTCAAGAGATAATGATTTTCGTGTTGAATAGCCTTTAGAACGTTGGATTAGAACCATTGTAACTGTATCATCAATCTTTTCTTCAAGTTTTTCAAAATCAATTTCCATTTCGTTTTTAAGAGGAACTTCATCATACAATACACCGTTTCCGATTAATGATGAACGTTTTGTTTCTTCATCGCCTGCAGTTCCTATAACTTCTTGCATTGTATCGTAGGGAGAACCCGCAACAGAAACCAATTTATCTCCATATTTTAAGTTACCGAAAAGACAACATGCTAAAGTGTGTGTGCCTGATGCAAAATGTATTCTGACTAAAGCTTTTTCTGCCTTGAATACATCTGCAAAAACTTTATCCAAAACCTCTCTACCCAAATCATCATGCCCGTAACCTGATACAGTATAAAAATGTTCCGGTGCAACTTTGTTTTCGATAAAAGCGTTCAAAACTTTTTCTTGGTTAAAATCTCTAATATCTTCTATTTGTTCAAATTCTTTAGTTAAACTTTTTTCGGCTTGTTTTATTAATTCTTTGCTATTCATAATTTATCCCTTTGTTAAACAGATCCTTCATACAGTCATTCTGAGGCTTTTGCCGAAGAATCTTAATATTTTGCTCAGAATGACGAATAATTCAACTGTATATTATAATATTGCAAGCAAAAATAATCGTCAAATAAAATAGTGAAAAGTTAAACGTGAAAAGTAAAAAGTGCGTATATAATGATACTATGTATAAATTTTTATTAGTTTTAGGATTTATTATTTTAAGTTTGCCGGTTATTGCGGATAATTATAATGTTTATCGAAACGGCTCTACTCCTTATATTAGAGAAAATGAGAGAGTTTTATTTATATTGGATTTTTCAAATAGCATGTCAGAATATTTAGACGGAAAAAGAAAAGTCGATTTGATGATTGACACTATGAGAAATTTGTTACCAAAATTAAATCCGAATATTTCAGTAGGCTTGAGAGTTTATGGGCATAGAATGGGATTTACACCTTATGAGGCATGCAGAGCATCAAGTTTAATTTCTCCAATTGAATTGAATAACGGAATTGGAATAAGCGAAGCTCTGCAAAGTGTTAAGCCTCGTGGAATGACACCTATTACGTATTCGCTCAAACAAGCAATAAAAAATGATTTTTTAGGTTATATGGGCAAAAAACATATAATTTTGTTAACTGATGGTGGGGAAAATTGTGATGAAAGCCCGTGTAAATATGTAATGGAATTAATTAAAATCAGAAAAGATGTAATGATTGATGTAATTGCGTTTAACGTTGATGATGAAGATGATTTGTCGCAACTTGAATGTACTTCAATGGTTACGAGTGGAAAGTTCTACAATGCGCAAACTGCTGCAGAATTAGCAAAAAGTTTGAATAATAGCGTGAGTGGGATGAAAGAAGTTGAGGCTAAAATTATTGGTAATTAATATTGAAAAATTTGTAAACATAAGTTATAATAAAATATATAGTTAATAGAGGAGCTAGATTTATGAAAAAATTTGAAAAAGTATTGAAACCGTTCAATGCCTTGTGTCGCAAGGTGTTCGTCGGGGGGGGGGCAATAGTCGACTAGCCTCTCATAATCATGGTTTACACCTGTTTTTAGGATGCCTAGATGCAAAGAAGCATAGAGGCAAAGTCTGTTACGATAATAAAAATAT
>CALEJY010000092.1 GCA_937898445.1 uncultured Candidatus Melainabacteria bacterium
TTTTCATAGTACAGAATACAAGTAGTTGCATCCGCATCGTATGCATTTTTTACTAATTCTAATATTGCACCATCTAATTTTGACACATTTTCTCTTCCTATAAGTCGTGCCGTATTTGCATCAACATTAAAAGGAATTTTCATTATATAGCCTCCATATCAAATTCAAAATCGTTCACATCTTTGGGCGTAATACGCAAAGATGTTCCACTTGCTTGGATACCAATGTTATTTACATATTCTAAAAAGGCATCACTATTAAGAAGTTGTTTAGCTTTGTTTAATGAAGTTCCATTTTTAGATGTAATATATATACCCGCATACGGAATGTCTTCTTTTGTAAGTTCGTACACCTTTATACTATCTGTTACGACAGTAGATATTAATAATTTATTTTGATTTAAGTGTGACAATGCTTGACTTCTACCATATTCAAACCATTCAGCTGAGGTATCTTTATTTCTCGTGTTCAATTTATCTTCAAATTCTTTTAAATGCTGTACTGCACACGGATATTTTTTTTCAAATTCTTCTATTTTATACTTCATTAATTTACCATCTTTATAATAATATGGAAATATAATTTGTTCATCTATTTCATATGCAAGATTTCGAGGACTCTTAGCTGGTCTTATAACCTCTTTTTCAATATGGCAATTATTATTATTGGGTTTTATAATAAAAGCTTTATTTAACAATGTTGCAATAGAAATTTGTGCATTAAACAAGTCTCCAAATTTTAACTTTGCAGACATATTTTCTGATTCTTTAACTTTAAATACCCATTTTTGTTTTAAAGAACTTTTTGGAATTTTAATGTAAGTTTTTATTTCTTCATTTTTATAAAGAATTTGTTTTTTATTTTTACCTTTTTCGCAAACTAAAATAGATGTTGCAACAAGAGCTTTTGAAAATACTTTTTCAGTTTTAAAATCATAAATTGTACTAATTGAAGGAAGTATATACTCTCTTAGTTTTTCAGCAAAAACATTCTTAAAAATACTACTTGGAATTAAATATGCTAATTTTCCGTAATCAGATAAACAACTTAAACTTTTTTCGATAAAAGCATAACAATAATCGAATTTACCTTTACTACAAGTTTTAAAATTATTTTTTATAAATTCACGAGTTTCAGATGTTAAATCTCTATAATTTATATAAGGGGGATTCCCTGCAATATACGAAAATTTTAGATTAAAATTATATTTTAAAAAATCTTCTTCGTGTAGATTCCATTTTACATCATAAAAACCATAATAACTTGCAGTTTTATTCAAGTTATTCATACATTCTAAATATTTTTGATGGTCTATTTCAAAGCCCCAAATATCATCTTCTAGCCCCTTTTTTATTTTATTTTTAGGAATTTTTTTGTTTATACAATCTTTAATGTATCTTGAAACAGCATTTTTCAGTACAGAACCGTCACCACACGAATTTTCAAGGAATTTTTCGCCATATAATTTTTTTTTATAATTTATTATATCTAGTAATTTGTTTACTTTATCTTCAGGGGTGAAAATCTGACATCTTTCTATGCGTTTCATTTCTACCTACAAATACTACTTACACTAATATACATGATAAATATTATCATAAAAATATTATTTTTAATCTTAATATAAATAAAGACTAAGGTATTGTAACATATTATGAATTATAAAGTTGTATTGAAATTTTATATTTAAAAATAACGATATTATTTATATTTTATTAGGCTTTATATCAACTTTATATCTTTTTGTGTCGTGAGTGTTGTTCTTTTTCTGATGTTTACGTGTTTTCGTTGTAATGTCGTTATTGGTATTACAAAGGAGGTTTTCGTGAACATAGTTTATCCAATTAAAGACAAAGAAAAAATTGCACAAATGAAAAAGATTTTATCAAGTAATAAACGAAACTTATTGTTATTCAATCTTGGCATCAATAGTGGATTACGAGTTTCAGATATTCTTGCACTTGATATAAAAGATGTTAAAGACAAAAATTTTATAGAACTTAGAGAGCAAAAAACAAACAAGTACAAGCAGTTTCCAATCAATGAGAAAATTCAATCCGATATCAAAGACTTTATTCAGAATAAAAATATTAACGAACCATTATTTTTATCACAAAAAGATAATAGATTAAGCCGAGTTCAAGCATATAAAATTTTAAGGAAAGCCGCAAAAGAAGTTGGAATTGAAGTTCATATAGGCACTCATTCTTTGCGTAAAACTTTTGGTTATCATCATTACAAACAATTCAATAATATTGCCCTATTACAAAGAATATTTAATCATTCAACACCAGCAGTAACACTAAGATATATTGGTTTGTTTCAGGAAGAAATTAACGAGAGTTACAAAAAATTTTTCTTATAAAAGGAACTACCATTCCTATTGTGTTTCGTTTCGAATGCATTTTTAAATAAGGCTTATCTTAGGTGCAAAATACTATTTTTATTTAAAAACTCATAATACATAATATCTTTTAAATATGTTATTTTTGTGGTAGATTTTGGATAACGAAACACAATAGGAATTGAGTGTCTTCGTTGGTACAAAATGGAGATACAATAAGTGCCAATATTAGAATGGTTGAATAAAGAAGAAGCAGTTAGAACTGCAGATAAAGTTCCTTATAGAGTACTAAAAGCAAACAAAGAATTATCTTATGGTGAACAATCAGAAAACATGATAATTAAAGGCGATAATCTTGAGGCTTTAAAAGCATTGTTACCATACTACAAAGGTCAAGTTAAGTGTATCTACATAGACCCTCCATATAATACTGGTGGAGCATTTGAACATTATGATGATAACTTTGAACACTCTACTTGGCTATCATTGATTTATCCAAGATTAGAGTTGTTAAGAGAACTTTTATCAGAAGATGGTTCAATATGGATTTCTATTGATGATGATGAATGTCATTACCTTAAAGTTATATGTGATGAAGTGTTTGGTAGAAAGAACTTCATTAATAATGTTATCTGGGAAAAGAAATTTGCACCACAAAACGATGTTAAATGGTTAAGTGATAGTCATGACCATATTCTTTGTTATGCAAAAGATAAAGAAAAATGGCACCCAAACTTACTACCTAGAACAGAAGAAATGAATGCACGGTATAAAAATTTAGATAATGACCCAAGAGGAGTCTGGACATCAGATAATTTACTAAGAAAAGACGTTCAACTTTCTGGAATGTATAAAATAATAACTCCAAGTGGAAGAGTTTGTGAACCTTCGCAAGGTGCAAGTTGGAGAGTAAATGAAGAAAAGTTTAAAGAGATGGTTGCTGATAATAGAATATGGTTTGGAAAAGACGGAAATGGAGTTCCTCGTATAAAGAGATTCTTATCAGAAGTTCAAAATGGAATGGTCTCAATGACTATATGGAAGTATCAAGAAGTTGGACATAACCAAGAAGCTAAAAAAGAAGTTAAAACTTTTAATTCTGATGATGTATTTACTACTCCTAAGCCAGAGCGACTTATTCAAAGAATATTAACACTCTCTACTAAAATAGGGGATTTAGTTCTTGATTCTTTCTTAGGTTCAGGAACTACCTGTGCTGTTGCTCAGAAAATGGGTAGAAAATACATTGGTATAGAAATGGGAGAACATGTAATTACTCATTGTGTTCCAAGAATGAAAGCCGTTATAGCTGGCGAACAGGGTGGAATTTCTAAAACCGTTAATTGGAATGGTGGTGGTGGTTACACCTTCTATGATTTAGGAGAAACTATATTTGATGAAAATGGAAATATTAACAAACAGGTTGATTTCAAGACCTTAGCTGGTCATGTGTGGTTTTCTGAAACAAAAACTCCATTGACTAACTATGAAAAATCCCCATTACTTGGAATATACAATGGGATAGCTTATTACCTATTGTTTAATGGAATTTTAGGAGATAAAAAGCCTGATGGAGGTAATGTTTTAACTCAAAAAGTATTAGATTCCTTACCTGTATATGAAGGTAAGAAGGTAATATATGGTGAAGCAACAAGAATGAATGCAGAGAAGTTAAAAGTTAACAACATTGTATTTAAGCAAACTCCATATGATGTAAAGGCAAGGTAATATTAATGTTTCAATTAAAAGAATATCAACAAAAGACTTTGGATAAATTAGAAGAATATTTAAAACAAGCAAGATTATTTGGTGCAAAAAGTACTTTTAATGAGATTTCTGAATCTAAAGCAGAATATAAAACAATAAAAAACTTAGAAAATGTTCCATATATTTGCCTAAGACTTCCAACAGGTGGTGGTAAAACATTTTTATCAGCTCATAGTATTAGTATTGCATCTAAAAATTATTTAGAGCAAGATTTTCCTGTCGTTTTATGGTTAACTCCATCAACAATTATTAAAGAACAAACTGTTGAAACA
>CALEJY010000093.1 GCA_937898445.1 uncultured Candidatus Melainabacteria bacterium
TGAAAAAGCGAGGGCTAAAACTTTTTATAAGTCTAACCCTTTTATAATATAAGCCCTTGTGGCACTAGCCTTTGTGGCGCAGGGGTAGCGCACTCCCTTGGTAAGGGAGAGGTCACGGGTTCAAATCCCGTCAAAGGCAAATTAATTGAAAACTAAATATGGGTAGGTGCCCGAGTGGCTAAAGGGAGCAGACTGTAAATCTGCCGTCGCGAGACTACGGTGGTTCGAATCCACCCCTGCCCACCATTTTTAAAAGACCTCATAGCGAGGTCTTTTTTAGTAAAAAAGCTTAAATTGGAGATTAGCAATGCTAAAACATAGTCCTTGTATATTATTACCAAATGCAGATAAAAACAAAATTAAATAACTTTTTACCAACAGAAAAAGATAAAACATTCATAACTATTTTATAATTTTCAATTTAATCAAAACAAAAGTTATAAACTGTGCAACTGCCAAAATCAATAAAACAACTACTAATAAAAGAGTTAAAACAATTGTAAGTTTATATATTAACATATTTCCAACATATTCAGAATATTTCATTGAACATTTTAAAACAAACCTTGTTACCGGAAACCAAATAGCTAAAAGAAACGTTACTAGAGCAGGTTTATCTAAAATTGGTCCGAAAATTTTGTTTAAATACTTAACTTGCAATTCATATAATTTCGTCGAACTTTTTATTGCAAAATACAAATTTTCTTTATACAAATCTTGGTTTGGATTTATTTCTATCGCTTTCTTAAAATAAATCTTTGCAATTTCGGTTTCTCCGTTATTGAGTAAAAAAGTTCCATAACTATTTAACAAAGCCTCATCTTCAGGTGAAATAGCAAGAGCCTTCTTGTATTCATCACTTGCTCTTTGAACATCCCCTAATTCAACAATAACATCCGCATACAATCTGTGATAATCAGCATTTTCTGGATATTCTACAACAAGTTCTTCAATCATTTGTTCTGCTTGTGCGTAATTTTTTAACTTATTTGCCAAATAATCAGCCCAATAATACCTAGTATTTGGATTTTTACCATTTATTTCAAAAGCCTTTTTATAATAATATTCTGCTTTCTTATATTTTTTTATAGCTTCGTAACAAAATCCTAACTCTGCAAAATATTCATCATAATTAGAATTATTTTCCACTGCTTTTTCAAAATACTTTATTGCTTCTTTATACAAACCACTATTTTTGAAATATATACCTATTTCGTAATAAGCGAAATCACAATTAGGATACAAACTTATAATATAAAAAAACTTTTGAAGTGTTTCATTAACTTCCTTTGTTTTTATCGCATCTTCAAGCAAACTGTCGCATTCTTCACTATAAACAAATCTATTTTCTTGTTCATTATCCGCCATTAAAAAACATCCTCAAATTTTATTTAATAAGAGTAACATGAAAAATATCTATAAACTACACTAGCAAAAATTATTTTTACGGTTTTTGTAAAGGGCATGAATATATTACCTATCTCTTTAAACAATTACAATAACAATATTAATTTCACTGCTAAAAAGCCTTGTATTACCGGCAATGAACTTAGAACTCTTATGCAAGACCACACTCCGAAAGAAATTGCGGATTTAAAAGGCGTGTCAGAAAAATACATGAAAAAGATTATCAAATTCTATGAAGTTGATAACCCTTATTTAGACAAAAAGAATGAATTAAAAAAGACTATTGCTTCTCGCTTAATAAATGGTGAAACAATCCGAGAAATTAGCGAAAAGGATGAATTGTCGCCACATGTTGTAAAATATATTGCACTCAAAATTCTTGGCAAAGATAAACTAAAAGCTATCAATGCCCAAAACAAATTAAAAAAAGCGCAAGAAACACCAAAACCATTAGATAAAGCTAAACAAATTGAGATAAAAGAACTTGTTGCTAAAATTTTGAATATGGTCAAAGAAGGAACAACTTTCATAGCAGCCTCAAAAGAAGCCGGCATTCATCCTTCTACAATATCACGCTATGTTGATAAAAAAGAGTTGGCGGAAGCTCGCTCTATTGCCCTTGAGAAAAAACAAGCAAAAATTAAATCTCTGATCAAAAATGGCTATACAATAAGAAAAATTGCAAAAGAATTAAATACAAACACAGAAAACATCTATTACACAATGGGAAAAGAATATCGCTCTCAATGGAGAGATGAAAAGAAACACGCCCAAATACAACGTATAGCAAACTACAAACTAGAAGGTATGACTAATAAACAAATCGCAGAAAAAATGGGGATTTCTGTAGACACTATCAAACGCTTGACAAAATCAACCAAAGAGAGTTAAGCAAGTAAAAAAAGTGTAATAATTCTTAACAATGGGGTTGAAAAAATTTGTTAAAGCGTTAAAGTATGGGTGTAAAAAATACAATTAATACAGAATGCGTATTTATTATGACAATTACCCAGACTACAACAAAAGCAGTAACTGAAGCTGCAAGTAAACAATCACTATTTCAGAAGATTTGTAACAAATTGGGAGAAAATAACAAACCGATTTTTACCGTAATGGCTATTGCCTGCGGCAAAGGTACTGTACGCCCAATTCTTAGTATTACAGATAAAAAAGAAAAACCGGATGCGAGAAAATATGCCGCTCTTAGAGAATTGATGACCGAATTTATCGGTGTTCCAACTACTTTATGTGCAGGTTTAGCCGCTGAAAGTTTGACAGGTTTATTAGCGAAAAAAGGTTCAACCTCTTACAAAAACACAAAAGCCGTTTTATCGCTTTTAGGAATTTGTGCAGCAGCGGGCTATTTAGTTCCACATTTTTGTAATATTTTTATGCCACCGGTTATGAAAAAATTAATGCCGAGTTACGATCCAAACGGAGGTTCTTCTCCTCAACCGGTTTCAACCCCACAAAAAACACAAATCGCTAAACCGACAACTCGTAAAACAAATACAATCGCAACGCTAAATATGTACCCACAATCATCTGCATATTTTCGTTCAGGAATGAAGGTGTAGTATGAAAGTTACTCCTGTTCAACAAAATTTGATTAAAATAAGAAAAGTTCTTGCAAACCCAAAAGCTGCAGAATTTGCACAAAATACCGTCTGCGCCATTGCGGTTGAAACAACTTTAAAAGCCGCAGGCAGACCGGCATTTATTTATTACGACAAACACGCAAACGAGCAATCAAAAAAATATGCCGCGACAAAAGAACTTTTATACCAAACATTTTGTTTAGGCTTGTTTTTAGGTTTTATCAAACCAGTTAAAAACTTTGTATATGGGAAATTAAGCAATTGGCAAGCAAAGAAAAATCCTGAAAACAAAAGAAAAATAGATATGTTTAATGCTTTTCAAGCCCAAATTGATAATGCACCAAACAAAGTTAAAGAAAATTCACTAAGAAGAAAACTAAATCACCTTTTACATACAAACCCTGATTATCATTTTGGAAAAGGATTAAAAGAATTTAGTTCAATTGCATCTACGGTATTTATCTTAGCATTGTGCGCACCTATTTTATCGCAAATAATCTTACATCCGGTAATGGATAAGATTTTTGGCCAAAAAGGAACTCCACAACAAAAGACAAATGCTCAACAAATAAATAAACAAGCTTAGGATTGAAAATTTATTAAATTAAAAGAATTAACTTTCTAATTCTTTTATATAATACATTACGCCTTTAATCCATTCTTTTGCTTCGTCTTTAGAGCAATACTTTCCTGCGGTTGCTAATTCTTTTACTGTATTAATTTTGCTTTCTCTATGGTGAATAGCTAAAGTTTCAGCCATTTGGTCAATACATAAATCTACAGTTGAATAATGTTTCAAATTTCCTTTTGATGACATTATTCCACCAATATTACGTTGAACTTTCACTGCTTTTGAAGTACCTCTGGCAGATTCGTGCATAGCAATAGCCATCAAAAGAGTTGGATTAACCCCATGTTTTCTATTATTTAATGGATTTTTTCTGTTTTCGTTATCTAACAACAATTCATTAAAATTTTTGTTTAATTTTGAAGCATTTATAATTTCCCCTTTTGCCATCAAGCGAACTTTGTCAGCAGTTTTAGGAGTTGTAACTATTTTTATTTTTGCAGTTTTTGAACTTTTGGCAATTTGAGCCTTCTTTGGCATATGGCTAACAACATTAATGGCTTCCGGAGCTTTTACATACTTTGCGACTTTCGCATCAAAACGAGGAGTAAAAGTTGTTGCTAACATTATCGTAGACATTACTTTATCAGCATTCACATCATGAGCCAATGCACAATTTTCAACATGTCTTAAAATATTTTTACCAGTATTTCTAGTTAAAACCGCAGCTTTTGCAACTGTGTATCTGTTTACGTGGGGTATTCTCATAATATACACATCCTTTTATTCACACTTATTATATACCTTA
>CALEJY010000094.1 GCA_937898445.1 uncultured Candidatus Melainabacteria bacterium
TATTGGTTCAAATTCGCTCTTGAATTGTTTACTTCAATTTGATATTCTCTAGGGTCGATTTGGAAAAGAAGTTGCCCTTTTTTCACAAAATCGCCTTCTTTAAAATATTTCTTCAACAGAAACCCCGGAACACGAGCTACCAAATCAACAGAATATTCTGCCTCAACTCTACCTGTAGATTCTGCCGAAACATTCATAGATTCTATGTGCGGAGTATCAACTTCCACTTCTTTTGGCATGCTCATCATTTTCTTTTGCACCATTCCCATAAAATATCCTGCTGCTTTGTTATAAATTATCGGAACAATAATTACTAGAAGGACTATTATTCCCCATTGTTTTCTTGTTAAATTAAGTTTCATACTTCTCTCCATATTTAGTAGTAGAATTTTCTACCCCATCGTAAAATACTATTTTTTTCATGTCAACAAAAATTTTGTAAAATCCCCTGTTTGTATGGGAATAGACAACAAAACCTTCCCTTTTTAGGGAAGGTTTTTATTTTTAATCCATTGTTTTATAACGTTTCAAAACTGTATCTTTTATGTAATTGTCGTTTGATTTTAATGCTTTTACAAGGATTTCGTTATCCGGTTTTGCTCCTGCATTAATCAACTGTTCAACGATTTTAGGTTGTTTTTTCTGAATAGCATAAGCCAATGGTTTTGTATAAGCTGCTTCTTTATTTACATCTGCGCCATAAGAAATCAAGGTTTCAACAATTTTTGCATCCTTATTTCTTATTGCCATAATCAAAGGTGTAACACCTGCCAATTCTTTGTTTGGGTCAACTCCGTTTTTCAAAAGAAGTTTAACGGATTCGTTTTGATTACCGGTAATCGCAACATAAATTGCAGGAGTTTTCATAAATGTTGTATCTGGACTCATGCCGGATTTTATAAACAAATCTGCAAGTTGAGTATTACCTTCTGCCAACGCTCCCATAAAATTGAATGTATTATATTTTATACCTTGAGCTTGAATTTTTGCAATATAAGCTTGGTGCATATCAGTTTCCGCATCTGCAAACGCAACTGTTTGGATTGCAATCAACATAAATAAAATCGCTAATAACTTTTTCATAATTCCCTCCTCGTTAATAATAAAAATATATTACCATTTTTTATGAATTTTGTATATATTTTTATGTTAATTTTTGAAAAAATTTGGGAATTTATATAACATATTGTATAGGAGTTGTATTAGATGAGAAGATTTGTATATTTCTGGCTTTATTTTGTAGCGATAGTTGCTTCTTTAGGTGGTTTGTTGTCAGGATTTGACACTGGAGTAATCTCAGGTGCGTTATTATTTATCAACCAAACTTGGGATTTATCTGACTATTTGCAAGGATTTTTAGTAAGTTCCGTTTTGATAGGTGCAGTAATTGGTGCTGCGACTAACGGAATTTTAGCCGATATATTCGGGCGTAAAAAAATTATTATCGCAACCGCAATCATTTTTATTGTCGGTTCAATTTTATGCGCACTTGCACCAAATATTTATGTCTTAATTCTTTCAAGAATACTTGTCGGCTTGGCGGTCGGTATCGTAAACTTTATTGTGCCTTTGTATTTGTCAGAAGTTGCACCTAAACAGTTGAGAGGAACTCTTGTTTCTTTATATCAATGGGCAATTACTGCAGGTATTTTGTTCTCCTATGTAATCAACGGAGCATTTGCTAATGCGGTTTACAGTTGGTGATGGATGTTATTCGCAGGAGTTGTTCCGGGATTAATTCTATTAGTCGGAATGACTTTCTTGGGCGATACTCCTAGATGGTTAATCAGTAAAAACAGAGAAGAAGAAGCTAAAAAGATCTACAAAAAAATAGAACCTGATATTGATGCAGATAAAGAAGTTGAAGAAATCAAAAAAACATTGAAATCTGAACTTGGCAACAATAAAAAAGTAAGGTTCAAAAAATGGATGATAATGCCATTTGTTGTCGGGATTGGAATTATGTTTGCGCAAATCTGCACAGGTATAAACACAATTATTTATTATGCACCGACAATATTCAAAATCGCAGGATTTGATAGCAATACAAACGCAATTTATGCAACCGCTGGAATTGGTTTAATCAATTTCTTAATGACAATTGTTGCAATATTCTTTACTGATAAATTCGGAAGAAAACCGTTATTATATGTCGGTTTAACCGGTGTTATGCTAAGTTTGGTAGGTCTGGGCTGTGCATTCTATTGGGCAAATATCTTGGGCGACAGTTTAAAATGGGTTGCCGTCGGAAGTCTTGCCACATACATTATTTGTTTTGCGTTCAGTCTTGGACCTATAGGTTGGATTATTGTATCAGAAGTTTTCCCTCTAAAAATAAGAGGGTTGGCAATGAGTTTATGTACGGTTGCAAACTTTGCATTTAACTTCTTTGTAGTCGGAAGTTTCCCTGTTCTAATCCATAGAATTGGCGGAGCTTATACATTCTGGATATTTGCAGCAGTATCATTGTTATGTATAATCTTTGTTTACTTCTTTGTACCGGAAACGAAAGGAATTTCGTTAGAACAAATCGAATCCAACTGGATTAAAGGAGTAAAACCTAGAAATTTTTAATCAAAAACTGAATATTAGAATAAAATAATAAGTGAATAAATTCATCTAATGAGAATATTCACTTATTATTTTTTATACCAATCCTTCTTTCAAAGCTTTTACGGCAGCTTGAGTTCGGTCATCTACAACCAATTTTTGAATAATATTACAAACATGCGCTTTTGCAGTATGTTCGGAAATCGTCAATTCTTGCGCAATTTCGCTATTAGAAAGCCCGTCCACAACCAGTTTTAAAACTTCATACTCTCTTTGAGTAAGATTGGCATGTTGCTCTTTAAACATAGCTCGTGACATTTGACGTGGCGGAACAACACCGCAGTTTTTCTCTCTCAATATCGGAACGACTTGTGGATCTAACCACATCGCACCATCATACACTGTTTTTATAATCATCTTTAAAACATCCGTACTTATATCTTTCATAACATAAGCACAAGCACCGGCTTGAAGTGCGTTCAAAACTTCTTGCTCACTCAAATGAGATGTCAAAATAATTACTCTTGCTCGATTATTTATTTCTAAAATTCTTTTTGTCGCCTCAATTCCTGAAATATCAGGTAAGCCAATGTCCATCAAAATTATATCAGGATGAACAATCCTAAATTTTTCAATCGCCTCTTTTCCGCTTTGAGCTTCTGACACAACTACCAAATCATCTTGCCCTTCAAAAAGCGACTTTAAACCAACACGTATTAATTTTTGATCCTCTACAAGTAATATATTTATCGTCATACTATTTTCTCCTATATTACTTATAAAAGTTTTTTATCTATAATTAATCCCTTTATTATTGAGAAATAGTAATTATATTATACAAACTTAACTGATAAATATTATTTGTATTCATATAATAAAAAAAGACCTCTTTTTATTAAGAAGTCTTTTTGTACTTTATTTTACAAATTTCATTTATATAATTTCATTTATTGTTTTAATTCCTGTTTCTTTTGCAATAGCAGCAGTTTCACGCTCTTGCGCCTTTTCTCCGGCTAACAACATATTATATGGAAGAAATTGTTTTGGATCAATCACTTTTGTTAAAAACTTTTTACCCGGATAAGATACCGCCCCAAAGTGGCTATAACCGGTTACATTTGGAGTTCCGCAAAAAGTATCAACAATCTGTTCTGTCTTATTATCAATTACAAACATAGAATTAGTAGACGGTTTATAAGCTACATCATATCTTGTATGATTTTTTAATTCTTTTATATATTGAGCAAATCCTTTTCGATTAACTTCTTCCCCCAACCCCAAATAATCAGATAATTTACTTAAATCTTTCCCTTCCGGTCGTCTAAAAGCCATACCAAATTGAGGTTTAGGACAATTACAATTCAAATTTACTTGCATTTAATACTCCTTAGTTAGATATCATTGTAAAGCCTATAAAAAATAATTTTGCTAGTTTTTTAATTAAATCTTAATATTTATTAATAGCAAATTTTATAATTTTGGATTATTATGTAAGTGATAAATATACATAAGGCGAAAACTATGAAATACTCAAATTATTCAACAGTTATAATAGGAAGCGGGATTGCAGGACTTTACGCCGCCCTAAAAATTGAACAACAAGTAGAACTCCCTGACGGACTTTTACTTATTACAAAATCAAAGCTTGGTGAAAGCAACTCAAGATACGCTCAAGGCGGAATGGTTGCAGTTATGAAAGAAAATAAATCCGACACAACCGCATCCCATATTTCAGATACAATTAAAGCCGGCGCAGGATTGAGTGATTTCAATACAGTTAAATATATCTCAGAACATTCTGATGCCGTTGTAAAAGATTTACTAAAATTCGGCGTTGAATTTGATAGAGATGAAAACAACAACCTTTGTTTCACAAAAGAAGCTGCACATAGCGTAAGAAGAATTTTGCACTCAGGCGGAGATGCTACAGGCAAAATGATTGAGCAAGCTTTGTGCAAAAAAGTTGCAGAAAACGAAAATATAGAAATTTACGAAGACACATCAGCCGTAGAACTTCTCGTTAGCAATAACGAATGCAAAGGAGTTCTTGTTTATAATGATGAAACTCAAGAATATGAAACAATCTATTCTCCGGCAATAATCCTTGCAACAGGCGGAATTGGTCAATTATACAAATACACAACCAACCCGGCAGGCGCAACAGGAGATGGCTTAGCTTTAGCATACAATGCCGGTGCAGTAATGCAAGATATGGAATTTGTTCAATTCCACCCGACTGCACTTGCTATAGATTGTGGCGAAAACAGATTTTTGATTTCAGAAGCCGTTAGAGGTGAAGGCGCAAAACTTTGTGATGCAGATGGCGTTGAATATATGCAAAACTATGATGAAAGAAAAGAACTTGCACCTCGTGACATCGTTACAAGAGCAAACTTTAACGAAATGAAAAAAAATGGAGTTGATAATGTATATTTGAATGCAACTTGCATTGATAGCAAAAAACTTGCAAAACGTTTTCCAAATATTTCAAAAAAATGTCTTGAAAACGGAATAGATATTGCGCACGATTTTATTCCGGTAGCTCCGGCAGCTCATTATTATATGGGAGGCGTAAAAACAAACTTGCGTGGCGAAACATCCATTAACGGATTGTACGCTATCGGGGAAGTTTCTTCAACCGGTTTGCACGGCGGAAACAGATTGGCAAGTAATTCATTGTTAGAATGCGTTGTTTGCGCTTATTCTGTCGCAGATTATCTTAAAACATTGAAACTTAAATCTCCAAAACAAATTGACGAAAATATCAAAAAAATTCTTGATCATTACACAATTGAAGATGACATCACAGAAGAACTTGATATTCCGTCAATGAAAAAGAAATTGCAAAATATTATGTGGAATTATGTAGGGATTTTCAGAGATGAGCAATCTTTAACTACCGCAATTACAAAATTGCAAGAATTAAAATCAGAATTTCCACGCACATGCAAATGTATAAGCAAAGAAGAATACGAATTACGTGATATGTTTGTTGTTGCAAACCTAATCGCAAATTCTGCACTCACAAGAAAAGAATCTCGTGGGGCGCACTACAGAACAGATTTTCCGCAAACAAACGAAGAATGTGTTCACAGTATTATAACAAAAGAAGATAAGGTACCTGATTATGTTAAGTAAATTTTATGTAGAAGACCACGTTAAATCCGCATTGATGGAAGATATCGGATATGGTGACATTACAACTGAAAATTTGGCAGGCGAAAACGATTTTTTGAAAGCCGAATTAAATACAAGAAGCGAAGGGGTTCTTTGCGGATGTGATGTTTTCAAAACCGTATATAAAATCCTTTCTGATGACGTTAAAATCAAGTTTTACTTTAAAGATGGCGATGTAATCAAAAAAGGTGATAAAATCGCAGATTTAGAAGGTCCAGCAAAAGATTTACTTATGGGTGAAAGAGTTTCTCTAAACTACATCCAAAGAATGTCAGGAATTGCGACAGAAACAAGAAAATATCAAGATGCAATCGCACCATATTCAGCAAAAATCGTTGATACAAGAAAAACAACTCCAAACTTTAGAGCGTTTGAAAAATATTCTGTAAAAATCGGCGGTGGAGCATTACACAGATTTAACCTATCTGATTGCGCAATGATTAAAGACAATCATATCAGACTTGCAGGATCTTTAACAAACGCAGTAAATAAATTAAGAAAAAGCATTTCGCATGCTCATAAAATCGAAGTTGAATGCGATACAATTGACCAAGTAAAAGAAGCAGTTGATGTTAAAGCAGATATTATTATGCTTGATAACATGCCTGTAGAAACAATGAAAAAAGCGGTTGAAATTATCAATCATCAAGCGATTGTTGAAGCAAGCGGAAACGTAAACCTTTCTACAGTAAACGCAATTGCCTCAACAGGAGTAGACATAATCTCATCAAGTGCTATCGTTGCAAAAGCTCCAACATTAGATTTGGCTTTAGATATGTAGGTTTGAAAGGCTATAGGGCTATTAGGCTTATAAGGCAATAGGGGCAAATTATTTTTATTCATTGAAAAAATTAATTGTAAACATTTTTTAATCATGTAGCAAAAAATATTTTCCTTTGTTTTAAAATTAATGTAGATACATTTAATTATTTGGTGAAAAAATGAAAGTTAGTAGATTACAGCGTGATATTACCCTAAATCAGGGTTCATCAAGGCTCCATTCGGAACCTCAAAATTTCAGGGAGAAGAATGCGGGAGCTTATGATAATAATAGAGGATAA